>NZ_CAHJWX010000258.1 GCF_903643065.1 Sphingomonas bacterium
CGTCGGCCGGCTGCTCGCGACGATGCAGCCGCTGGGCGCGGGCGCGAGCTGGACGCAGCGGGTGCTGAACGCGCCGCTGGGTGGCGGCATCCGCTACAACGGCCCGTCCGCCGTGCTGTTCTCGCTCGCCGCGCTGCCGAACCAGAGCCTGTCCGGCCCGATCGCGGTCGCCGCCGATTTCGGCGGGCGGGTCAGCGCCCCCCGGCTCAACGGCCTGATCCGCGCCGACAACCTCACCTATGACAACGAAACGTTCGGCACCCGCCTGTCGCAGCTGAAGCTGGCGGGGCGCTTCACCAACGACCGGCTCGATCTGACGCAGCTCAACGCGCGCGCCGGCAACGGTTCGCTCAGCGCGCAGGGCTCGATCGGCTTCGCGGCCGATTCCGGTTTCCCCATCGATTTCCGCGCGACGCTCAAGGATGCGCAGCTCGCCAAGAGCGGCAGCCTGGAGGCGTCCACCACCGGCACGATCCACCTCACCAACAACAAGGGTGGCGGGCTGATCGAGGGCGACCTGCAGATCCCCGAAGCGCGCTACGCGATCGTCAAGCAGGGCGCCGCCGAGGTGCCCGAGCTGACGGGCGTGCGCCGCAAGAGCGACGTCCGCCTCGCGCGCCCGACCGATCGCCCCGCGCCCGCGCCGGTCGGGCTGTTCAAGCTCAACCTCCACATCACCGCGCCCAACCAGATCTTCGTCTCCGGAATGGGGCTCGACTCGGAGTGGCAGATGGATCTTCGCATCGCCGGCACCTCGGCGGCGCCGGTGGTGACGGGCGGGCTGGACGTGGTGAAGGGCACCTTCTCCTTCGCCGGCAAGCGCTTCGACGTGTCGCGCGGCCGCGTCCGGCTGCGCGGCGGCGCGCTCTCCGATCCGGACATCGACATCCTGGCGACCACCACCGCCGAGGGCGTCACCGCCAACATCGCGATCACCGGCACGGGCAACCGGCCGCAGATCGCCTTCACCTCCACCCCCGCGCTGCCGCAGGACGAGGTGCTGAGCCGGCTGCTGTTCGGCACCGATCCGGCCAATCTGTCCGCGACCGAGGCGATCCAGCTCGCCGCCGCGCTCAATTCGCTGCGCCCCTCGTCGGGCGGCGGGCTCAACCCGCTCGGCAAGCTGCGCTCGGCGACCGGCTTCGACCGGCTGCGCATCGTCGGCGCGGGCGAGACGGGCGGCGGCACCGGGCTGGCGGCGGGCAAGTACATCACCGACAACATCTATGTGGAGATCGTCACGGACGCGCGCGGCTATACCGCGACGCAGCTGGAGATCGCGCTGACCAAGGCGCTCAAGTTGCTCACCTCCGCCGGGTCGGCCGGCGGCAACGACGTCAAACTCAAATACTCTAAGGACTATTGACGCGTCACCACGGCCAACATCCGCGTCCGCAACGTCATGGTAAGATGGATGACGCGACCCTCGACATCCGGTAGGTCCCGTCCCGAAACCGACGCCGGCGAGGACGCGGATGGCCGAACATATCGACGTCCTGATGGTGGGCGCGGGGATCTCCGGCGTCGCCCAGGCCTATCATCTCCAGACCCGCTGTCCCGACCGGCGCTACGCAATTCTTGAGGCCCGTCAGGCACTTGGCGGCACCTGGGACCTGTTCCGCTACCCCGGCATCCGCTCGGACAGCGACATGCACACGCTGGGGTTCGCCTTCCATCCCTGGAGCAGCGCCAAGGCGATCGCCGACGGCGCCTCGATCCGCGCCTATGTCGAGGAGGTCGCCAGGGCCCATGGCATCGACCAGCACATCCGGTTCGGGATCAAGGTCACGGCGGCAAGCTGGTCCAGCGAGACCGCTCGCTGGACAGTGGACGCGACCGGCCCCGAAGGTCCGGTCCAGTTCACGTGCGACTTCCTGTGCATGTGTTCGGGCTATTATGCTTACGCCAAGGGTCATTCACCCGAGTTCACCGGGGCCGAGGACTTCACCGGCCTGATCGTTCACCCGCAGACCTGGCCGGAAGACCTCGACTATAGGGGCAAGCGCGTGGTCGTCATTGGCAGCGGCGCCACCGCGATGACGCTGATCCCGGCGCTGGCCCGCGACGCCATCCAGGTGACGATGCTCCAGCGCTCCCCCACCTATGTCGTCTCAGTCCCCGCCGAAGACGCGATCGCCAACTGGCTCCGGGGCAAGTTGCCGGCCAGGCTCGCCCATGGTCTGACCCGGTGGAAGAACATCCTACTCGGCATGTATTTCTTCCATCTCGCCCGCCGCAAGCCCGAGGCGACCCGACAACGACTGCTCGGCATGCTGAAGGACCACCTCGCTCCCGATTACGACATCGCCACCCATTTCACGCCGCGCTACAAGGTCTGGGACCAGCGCGTGTGCCTGGTCCCCGACGCCGATCTGTTCGCCGCCATCCGCGCGGGCCGGGCGGACATGGTCACCGATACGATCGACCGCTTCGTGCCCGAGGGCATCCGCCTGTCCTCCGGCCGAACCCTGCCCGCCGATCTGGTCGTCACCGCTACCGGGCTCGATCTGTTGCTGTTGGGCGGCGTGTCGTTTCAGGTGGATGGCGAGCCGGTGAACTTCGCCGGCAAGCTCCAGTACAAGGGCATGATGTTCGCGGACGTGCCGAACCTCGCCTTCCTCTTCGGCTATACCAACGCGTCCTGGACGCTGAAGGCGGAACTCGTCGCGAAATACGTGGCGCGCCTGCTCAACACGATGCGCAAGCGCGGCCAGGCGATCGCCACCCCGCGCAACGACGATCCGAGCGTCACGCCCGAGCCGTTCACCACCTTCACCTCGGGCTATATCCAGCGCGCGCAGGGCCAATTGCCAATGCAGGGCAGCAAGAAGCCCTGGCGATTGCATCAGAACTACGCACTCGACGTCATGGCGCTCAGGTTCGGCTCGATCGATGCCGCGATGTGCTTCAGCAATCCAGGTCAGGACAAAAAAGCCGCCGCCTGAGCTTGTCTTGTTCGTTCGATCGAACTAGCGCGACGGGGTGACCCGCGCCCGCCTCCTCGACATCGCCGTCCGCGAATTCGGCGCCCGGGGGCTGGACGGCGCCGCGACGCGGGACATCGCGGCGGCGGCCGGCACCGCCATGTCGTCGATCACTTACCATTATGGCGGCAAGGAGGGGCTCTACCTGGCCGCCGCCGATCACATCGCCAATCACATGGCACAGGAGATGGCGCCCGCGCTCGCCGCCGAGGACGAGGTCGGCGAGGGCGATGCCGAGGCGGCGCGCGTGGCGCTGCATCGGCTGATCGGCCGGCTGGTGGACCGGATGGGCGAGCCGGACGCGGGCGGCATCTCGCTGTTCCTGCAACGCGAGCAGCTTCAGCCGAGCGACGCGTTCGAACGGATCTGGGCCGGCATCATGGGGCAGATGACGCGGCGTCTCGCCGATCTGGTCCGCGCCGCGACCGGCGCCACCCTGCCGGTCGCGCGGCTCGCGACGCTGACGCTGCTGGGCCAGGCGATGGGCGTCCGCGCCAGCCGGGCCGCCGTGCTGCGCCTGTGCGAGCTCGACGAGGTCGACCCGGAAACGCTGACGCGCCTCAAGGCGCGCATCGACAGCAACATCGACGCCATTCTCGACCGCATGGTCGCCGAGGAGCAGCAATGAGCGATCGCGACGACGACCAGCAGCCCGACGCGCACGAGGACCAGTCGCAGGACGACCGGTCCGGCGGTAATGGCGAGGCGGCGAAGGACGATCAATCTGATGGCGATGATTCGGACGACGAGGAGCCCAAGGGCCCGCCGATCTACAAGCGGCCGCTGTTCTGGATTATCACGCTCCCCATCGTCGCGGTGCTCGTGATCGGCGGCGTCCTCTATTACCTCCATGCCCGCCAGTATGAGTCGACCGACGATGCCTTTGTCGACGCGCACGTCGTGCGCATCGCCGCGCAGAACTCAGGCCACCTGATCCAGATCGCGGATATCGATAATCGTCATGTCGACGCGGGCCGGCTGCTGGCGGTCGTCGAGCCCTCCGGCCCCGAGACGCAGCTGGCCGAGGCGCAGGCGAACGTCCAGCAGTCCCGCGCCGCCTATCGGCAGGCGGTGGCGCAGATCGACGCGGCGGTCGCCAACCGCCGTCAGGCCGACCATCACGAGATCAAGCTGCGCGCCCGCGGCGAGTTTCACGGTGCCGCCGCTTTCGTCGAATGCCGGCTGGCAACGGGACGAACCCACCAGATCCGCGTTCACAT
>NZ_CAHJWX010000259.1 GCF_903643065.1 Sphingomonas bacterium
GGGCGTGGCGGAGGAGATGTATTTCCGCCTGCTGCTGCCGCTGCTGGGAACGCAGGCGTTCGGGCATCCGGTGATGGCGTTCGCGGGCGCGGCGCTGCTGTTCGGGGCGGGGCATCACTATCAGGGCTGGCGCGGGGTGGTGTCGACGACGATCACGGGCGGCGTGCTGACGATCGCCTATCTGGCGACGACGAGCTTGTTGCTGGTGATGGCGGTGCACGCGGCGGGCGACCTGATGCACCTGGTGGCGAGGCCCGCGGTGCGGCGTCGGGTGAAGCGGTGGCTTTCGCTTCGACATCTTGCCCCGTAGGATCATCGAACACATCAGGAGCCCCGCATGCGCCGCCTCATCTTCGCCGCCCTGCTCGCCGCCCCCATCGTTCTTGGCACGCCGGCGACCCTGCCGGCGCAGGCGCCGACCGCCACGCCCGCCGCGCCGTTCTCCTATCGCAAGGTGGCCGTGCCGATGCGCGATGGCGCGAAGCTCGAAACGGTGATCATGGTGCCGACCGACAAGCCGGGGCCGCTGCCTATCCTGCTTCAGCGCACGCCCTATGGCGTTCCCGCCGCCGCCTGGTCCGCCGGGCAGGTCGCGCGGTACAGGTCGCTGGTCGACGACGGCTATATCCTCGTCTTTCAGTCGATGCGCGGCCGGTTCGGTTCGGACGGGACGTTCACGCTCTCCACCGCCGTCCACCCGCATGACCCGCGCGCGACCGACGAGGCGACCGACGCCTATGACACGATCGACTGGCTGGTGAAGAACGTCCATCCCAACAACGGCCGGGTGGGCATGTGGGGCGTCAGCTATCCCGGCTTCGCGGCGGCGGTGACGCTGGTGCACCCGCATCCGGCGCTGAAGGCCGTCAGTCCGCAGGCGGCGTGGCTCGATTATTGGCAGTCGGACGACCTGCATCGCAACGGCGCGCTGCGGCTGACCTATGCGACCGACTGGGTGTCGTCGCTCCAGCTCGACAAGGCGCAGAACAAGGACTTCGTCTACCCGGTCACCGACACCTACGACTTCTTCCTCCACGAAGGATCGGCCGAGGCGATCGACCGCGATTACTTCCATGGGACGGTGCCGATGTTCACCGCGCTGCTTAACCATCCCAACCACGACGCCTTCTACACCGGCCAGCGCTGGACGGAGGCGCTGGGCCGCACGACGGTGCCGACGCTCAACGTCGCGGGCTTCTGGGACCAGGAGGACCCGTGGGGCTCGTGGCGCATCTATGAGAAGCAGGCGGCGAACGACCCGGATCACCTGGCGCAGATGGTGGCGGGGCCGTGGAACCATGGCGGCTGGCAGGGCACGGGCGACCACGTCGCCAACGGCGCGGTGCCGATCGGGACCGCCAGCGGCGACCAGTTTCGCGACGAGATCCAGGCGCCGTTCTTCCGCTATTGGCTGCACGGCGCCGGCGCGCGCCCGGACTGGCGGGTGAAGATGTTCCAGTCGGGCGCCAACCGGTGGCGGACCTATGCGAGCTGGCCGCCCGCCGGCGCCACCGCGACCGCGCTGTACCTGCGCGCCGACGGCTCGCTGACCTTCGACGCGCCCGGCGCCGGCGAGGCGTGCCGCGCCTATACGTCCGATCCCGCCAACCCCGTGCCCTATCGCGCGCGGCCGATGTCCGGCACCTATCTGTCGCCCGACTGGCGCAGCTGGGAGGCGGACGACCAGCGCTTCGTCGATCACCGGCCGGACGTGCTGTCCTACGTCTCCGCGCCGCTTCCGGCCGACCTGACCGTGACGGGCGCGCTCGCGGCGACGCTGATGGCGTCGACCAGCGGCACCGACGCCGACATGGTGGTCAAGCTGATCGACGTGCTGCCCGACAATAGCCAAGCCTATGACGGGCAGGCGGGCAAGCTGGGCGACTATGCCCGCCAGCTCAACGGCTATCAGCTGCCGGTCGCGATGGAGGTCCGGCGCGGGCGGTTCCTGGCCAGCGACACGGCGCCGGCGGCGCTGACGCCGGGCAAAATGGTCGCCTGGGACATCCCGCTGCGCGATCACGACCATGTGTTCAAGGCGGGGCACCGGATCATGGTGCAGGTGCAATCGAGCTGGTTCCCGATGATCGACCGCAATCCGCAGAGCTTCGTCCCCAACATCGCGCGCGCCCGGCCCGCCGACTACGTCAAGGCGGAGCAGCGCGTGTGCGCGGGGAGCAAGGTGGTGCTGCCCGTGCTGCGCTGACCGGATCGGCCCGCTGGCGGCGTCTTGCCCGATGAAGGGAGCGAGCGATGCGCGTGGGATGGAGCGTGATCGGGCTGGCGCTGATGGCCTCACTCGCGGCGGCGCAGAGCGGGACGGGGCTGGGCAGCTATCCCGCCCCGCCCGCGACGGAGCCGTTCCGCGAGACCGTGTTCGACCGAGCGATCGACGATCCCTACCGCTGGATGAAACGCGCCGATCGTCAGCCGGAGGTGGAACGCTGGATCGACGCGTCCAGCCGCGCGGCGCGACGGGCGGCAGCGCGGGCGGCCTGCTGGTGCCGATGGCCGTGCTCAAGCGGCCCGACCTGTTCGCCGCCGCGGTGATCGACTCGGGGATCGTCAACCCGACGCGCCTGGCGGCCGGGATCAACGGCGCTAACCAGTTCGCCGAAATGGGCGACCCCGCGACCGCCGACGGCTTCGCCGCGCTCGCCGCGCAGGACTCGACGTTGCTGCTGCCGCAGGTGGCGGGCGGGCCGGACTTCCTGTTCACCGTCGGTTTCAACGATGCCCGCGTCTCGCCCTGGATGTCGGCCAAGCTGGTGGCGGCGATGCGCGCCCATTGGGGCGCGACGCATCTCGCGCTGGTCCGCGCCGACGGGCAGGCCGGGCATGTCGCCGGCACGACGCGCGAGCAGGAGATCGAGCAGCGCGCGGACACCTTCGCCTTCCTGCTCAACCGCTTTGGTCAAATGGGGTTTGTCAAATGAGGGCGTTGCTGATCGTCGCCGCGCTGCTCGCTGCCGGGCCCGCGCCGTTGATGGTGCTCGCCGGCGACGGCGTGCGCGTCGGCGCCGCGCGCGCAACGTTCGGGCGGACGCCCAAGGCGCAGGCGACCGCGCTGGTCGCGGGCGCGTTGGGGCCGCCGGTCAAGCAGGGCAGCCATGGCGATTGCGGCGGCGCCGACATCCAGACCTATGCGACGTTTCGCGGCGGCTTCGAGCTGAGTTTCGTGCACGGGCGGCTGGTCGGCTGGACGGAGGATGGCGCGGGGCTGGCGACCGACCAGGGCGTGCGCGTCGGCCAGACGCTGGCGGCGGTGCGGCGCGCCTATCCGGACATCGATGTGGAGGACAGCGACGAGGATTCGGGCGGGCTGGGCGCGCAGTTCGGCCGCGACGGCGGGCCGGACGGCTGGCTGGCGGGCAAGCATCCGGGGCCGGCGTCCAAGGTGCTGGGGCTGTGGTCCGGGCAGACCTGCATCGCGGGGTGAGCGCCGCGCGTCAGCGGAAGGAGGGCGGGGTCGTCCGGCTCGCCCAGCGCCGGTCCGGTTCGGTGCCGAGCGTGAAGTCGAGCGTGCCGCCGGTCGCGACGAACCCGGCGGGGAGCCAGGCGCGATCGCTGGCGCGACCGTTCACCCGGAGCGCGTGGACATAGGGCGCGTCCGCCGCCGCTTGGGGGCCGCGGATGACGATGCGCCCGCCGGGCCGATCGATCGTCGCGGCGGGGAAGAGCGGGCTGCCGATCACCAGCTCGGCGCGGCCGGGATAGAGCGGGTAGAGGCCGAGCGCCGACCAGACGTACCAGGACGACATCTCGCCCAGATCGTCATTGCCCGAGATGCCCTCCGGCCGGTTCGTCCAGATCCGGCGCATCGCGGCGCGGACGGCGGCTTGCGTCTGCCAGGGCTGGCCGACGAAATTGTAGAGCCAGGGCGAGGCGATCGAGGGTTCATTGTCCAGTTCGGCGTGGAGCGGGCCGGCCTTGGTCACGGCCCAGTCGCCCGCTGGCGTCCGGAAGAAGGCGTCGAGCCGGCGCGTCGCGGCGTCGCGGCCGCCCAGCGCCGCGATCAGCCCGGCGGGGTCGAACGGCACCATCCACAGATATTGCGCGCCGCTACCCTCGACGAACTCGTCGTCGGAGGACGGGTCGAACGGCGGCCAGCTGCCGTCGGCGCGGCGCGGCTGGATGTAGCCCGATTGCGGGCGGACGAGATTACGCCACCAGCCCGATCGATCGAGGAAG
>NZ_CAHJWX010000260.1 GCF_903643065.1 Sphingomonas bacterium
TGCCGGCGTCGCGCGGCGGGCGCGTGCCAGCGCCGCACGCGGCGAGCGGCAGGGCGGCGAGGAGCGCGAGCGGCTTCATCGACCAAGGCGGGTATCGCGGCCGATCCGGTATCGCTAGGGGCCACGTTTCCCTATCCCGGAGCCCGTCTTGAATCAGCCCCGCTACGACGTGGTCGCGATCGGCAACGCCATCGTCGACGTCCTCGCCCCCGCCGATGACGGCTTTCTCGCCCGGCACGCGATGACCAAAGGGCAGATGCAGCTGGTCTTCTCGCCCGAGGAGGCAGACGCGCTATATGCCGCGATGCGCGAGGGCGAGACCGTGTCGGGCGGGTCGGCGGCGAACACGATCGCGGGCATGGCGATGCTGGGCTCGGCCTGCGCCTTCATCGGGCAGGTCGCCGACGACGAATTGGGTCGCGTCTTCGCTGGCGACATCCAGGCGGGCGGCATCCGCTTCGACGTGCCCGCGCGTGAGGGTCAGCCGACCACGGGCCGCTGCCTGATCCTGGTCACGCCGGACGGGCAGCGGACGATGAACACCTTTCTGGGCGCGTCGCATTACCTGCCGGCGGCGGCGCTCGACCGCGCGCTGATCGCCGACGCGGCGTACCTGTATATCGAAGGCTATCTGTGGGATCCCGAGGAGCCGCGCGCGGCGATGCGGGCGGCGATCCAGGTCGCCAAGGGCGCGGGGCGCAAGGTCGCGTTCACCACCTCGGCCGAGTTCGTGATCGATCGGCACCGGGGTGATTTCCACCAGTTGCTCGACGACGGATCGATCGACCTGTTGTTCGCCAACGAGGCGGAGCTGGTCAGCCTGACGCAGGCGGCGGATGTCGAGGCGGCGATCGCCTGGGCCGCGCCCAAGGTCGAGTGTCTGGTGGTGACGCTGGCCGAGCGGGGTGCGCTGGCGGTGCGCGGGGGCGAGCGGGTGACGGTGGCGGCGGCGCCGGTCGCGGCGGTGGTGGACACGACCGGCGCGGGCGACCTGTTCGCGGCCGGGTTCCTCCATGGCCAGACGCATGGGCTGGCGCTGGAGGACAGCCTCAAGCTCGGCGCGATCTGCGCGGCCGAGGTGATCGGCCATGTCGGCGCGCGGCCCGTGGCGGACCTGAAGGCGCTGGCGGGCGAGCTGGCCGGCTGACGGCGTCGCTAAGACTGCGGCGCGGATCGCTCCTGATCGTACCCTAACGCACCGGCGGTTTCATCGCGCCGACGGGATCGGCGTCGGCGTCGCTATCGAGGCCATGATAGAGTCGGCTGTTGCGCATCCCATAGACGAAATAGAGGATGATGCCGCCCAACGTATACCAGCCGAAGAAGACCAGCACGCGCGTTTCGACGGTGAAGATCAGCGCGATGCAGGCGATGATCCCCAAGGCCGGCAGCACGGGATATAATGGCACCGCGAAACCACGCGGGATGTCCGGGTGCGTGCGACGGAGCCAGATCACCGACAAGCAGACGATCGCGAACGCCGCCAGCGTGCCTACCGATGTCATGTCGCCCAACGTGTTGATGTCGAAGAACGCCGCCGCGATGGCGGTGATCAGGCCGACCAGGATGGTGTTGACCCACGGTGTCTTGAACCGCGCATGGACGGTCGCGAACACGCGAGGCAGGAGGCCGTCCCGCGCCATCGTGTAGAAGATGCGCGTCTGGCCGTACATCAGCACCAGCACGACCGACGTCAGGCCGACGATCGCGCCCGCCTTCACCAGCTTGGCGAACCAGGCCCATTTCGGCCCCAGCGCGTCGACCGCGACCGCGACCGGATCCGGAACGTTGAGCGTCTTGTAGTTGACGATCAGCGTCATGACGATCGACACGAGGATGTAGATCGCGGTGCAGGCGAACAACGAGCCGAGCAGCCCGATGGGCATGTCCTTCTTGGGGTCCTTGGCTTCCTGCCCGGCGGTCGAGACCGCCTCGAAGCCGATATAGGCGAAGAACACGATCGACGCGGCGCGCAGGATGCCGCCCCAGCCGAACTTGCCTTCCTCACCGGTGGCGGGCGGAATGAACGGGCTCCAGTTCGCCTTCAACGTGCCGAAGTGCGCGACGACATAGCCGCCGCAGATCAGGATGAAGGCGATGATCACCGTCAACTTGATCGCGACGATGACGTTGTTGACCTTGGCGCTCTCCGACACTCCGACGACCAGCAATGCGGTCATCGCCGCGCAGATCAGGAAGGCAGGCAGGTTGAACAGGTAGGTCATGGTCTGGCCGTTCAAGAGCGCCGGCACCATGTCGTTACCGACGCTGCGCATGACGACATGGCCGGTCGGGCCGGTCAGCTGCACGGGAATGACGATGCCGAAGTCACCGAGCAGGCTGACGACATACCCGGCCCAGCCAACCGCCACGACCGACGCCGCCAGGCCATATTCGAGCAGCAGCAACGCCCCCATGATCCAGGCGGCGAACTCGCCGATCGTCGTATAGCTGTAGGTGTAGGCCGAGCCCGAGACGGGCAGGGTCGACGACAGCTCCGCATAGCAAAGCCCTGCCAGCGCGCAGACCACGCCGGCGATCAGGAATGAGATCAGCACGGCGGGGCCGGCATGAAGCGATGCGGCGCTGCCGGTCCGGACGAAGATACCCGCGCCGATGATGCAGCCGATGCCGAGAAAGACCAAATTCCACGGCCCCAGCGTCCGCTTCAACTCGCTGGTCTGGGTTTCGCGCTGCACCTGTTCGACGGTCTTCCGCAAACCCATGCGGGCCAGCAGCCCCATCCCACCATCGGCCGGTCTGGTCGCCATTCAGAAACTCCCTTTGCCGCGCCCGGGCGGTCCGCATTTCGTTGCAATGCAAAGCGTAGCGGCAACGCGCCTTCGCGCAACCGCTTATCGCGCCAGCATCGGCCCGAGCGGGGCGCCGCCGAACAGGTGGACGTGGAGGTGCGCCACCTCCTGCCCGCCATCGCCGCCCGTGTTGGCGAGCAGGCGATAGCCGGGCGCGACCAGCCCGCGCGCGCGGGCGACCGTGCCCACGGCGCGGACGAAGCCGGTGATCTCGTCGGCGGACGCGTTGGCGGCGAAGTCGTCCCACGAGACGTACGCGCCGCGCGGGATCACCAGGATGTGCTCCGGCGCCTGCGGCGCGATGTCGTGGAACGCGACAGCCCACTCGTCCTCGTACACGCGTCGCGAGGGGATCTCGTCGCGCAGGAGGCGGGCGAAGATGTTCGCAGGATCATAGGGCAGGGTGGCGTCGATCGGCATCGGGCGGCGTTCCCAAAGTTACACGCGCAACGGCGCGAGTTCGCGACAAGTCGAGGCGCCCGAAGGTGACAAGGGTTAGTCGCGAGCGGCGGTGTCGGGCGCATGGCTCGCGATATCGCAGACCCGGCGCGGGTGGGACAGCCCGAGTCACTTGGGTTGGCGACGACGCCGGCGGGGACGTCCATGCCGCCGCCTCACCGGCGGAGACGACCCATGCCCGATCAGCCCACCGACGATGAAGACGCCACCGGCGATCATGCGAAGGACGAGGGGGAACAACAGGCGGGCGGCAAGACGCAGGAACTGACCAAGGCCGGCCGCCCCGATTTCGACCCCAATGCCGGCGCCGACTGAGCGGCGCCGGCTAAAGCCATCGCGCGACCCCGCGACCTGACGCCGGCACCAGCACGGGCGCGGCGTGCTGACGGCTCACCCGCGCGCGGCCTTCTCCGCGAGCCCGGACATGCCCTCACGCCGCGCCAACTCCGCGCGCACGTCGTCCAGCGTCAGGCCGGCGTCGGCGAGGAGGACCAGCAGGTGGTAGAGCAGGTCGGCGGCCTCGGGGACGATGGCGGCCGGGTCGTCGCCCATCGCGGCGATGACGCATTCCACCGCCTCCTCCCCCAGCTTCTGCGCGATGCGCGCGCGGCCGCGCGCGAACAGGTGCGCGGTGTAGGAACCGCCGGCTCCTGACGGTGCGGGCGCGTCGCGGCGGGCGGTGATCGTGGCGGCGAGGCGATCGAGCGGGTCGTCCATGGCAGATTGCTGGCGCGCGCGGCCGTGGGGGTCAACCCGGCGGCAGTTAAGAAGCGGCGAGCGGCCGGCGGACGGGCACGCCGGCGGCGGCGAGCGCGCGGTGCGCGTCGGCGATGCTGGCCTCGCCGAAGTGGAAGATCGAGGCGGCGAGG
>NZ_CAHJWX010000261.1 GCF_903643065.1 Sphingomonas bacterium
TGGCCGGGGCGCTGGACCTGCCGGCGACCAGCGTCTGGCTGGCGCATAACTGCCCCTCGGGCGTCACGCCCGACGTCGACGCGCGCTATCCCGCGCCGAGCTGGGTGCCGACCGGTGGCTGGCGCGTCGACCGCGCGCTGGTCTACGCGCATACATTGCAGGAGTCGCAGTTCCGCACCCGCGTCGCCAGCCCGGCCGGCGCCTATGGCCTGATGCAGATCATGCCGGCGGTGGCGACCGACGCGGCGCGCGAGACCGGGACCGCGCCGGCCGATCGCGCCGCGCTGGCGAGCCCGGCCACCAACATGGCGCTGGGGCAACGTCAGCTGGAGCGGCTGCGCGATGGCGAGGCGACCGGCGGGCTGCTGCCCAAGGTGATCGCCGCCTATAATGCCGGGCTGCGGCCGCTCGCCGCGTGGAATGCGACCGCGCGCGATGGCGGCGATCCGCTGCTGTGGATCGAGAGCATCCCCTATTGGGAAACGCGCGGCTATGTGGTGACCGTGCTGCGCAACTATTGGATGTACGAGGGCCGGACGGGCAAGGCGATCTCGCCCAGCCGCGCCGCGCTCACGCAGGGGCTCTGGCCACGCTTTCCCGGCCTGCCCGGTGCGAGCGCGGTGCGCGTCGATGCGCGACCGGGGACCGCCGCGCGGGCGGGCGTTCCGGCCGGAGCGGTGGGCGCCGACTAGGGCCTGTCCTGGTCAGGTGTTGATACCCGTTCGTTCCGAGCGAGGTCGAGGGGCCAAGTTGGTACGGTGTCTCGACCCCTCGTCGAGGCTCGGGAGAGCCTTCGCTCGACACGAACGGGTCAGGGTCCGGTCTGAACGGGACGACGCTGGCGGTCAGGCGCCGCCGCGATGCGCGGCCCAGGCGGCGCGTTGAACGGTGCCGTTGATCAGCTTGGCCTTGAGCTTGACGCGCAGCCGGGCGGCGTCGTCGCCGTTGCGCATCACCACGCGCGTGCCGCCGGACAACAGTGTCTCCACCGCGCTGATCGCCCAGCCCTGCTTGGCGCACAGCGCCTGCACGGTCGCCGCGTCGGCGTCGAGGTTGAGCGCGCGCGAGGTCGCGACCTCGTCACGCAGCGCGCTGGTGCCGTCGCGCCAGCTCACAGGCCGGACGCCGGGCGAGCGGTCACGGACCGATGGGGGGTGGTGATGAGGTTCACGACGGAACTCCCGGTCGTAAGCGGGAGCGCGCGGGGTCTCTCAGCCGCGGGCGCCTACGATGGGGATGCCGCGATCATTATGAGATAGCACGGGACTCGCCGTCTGGCCAGCGATCTTGCCCGACGGGGCTTGCCCGCGCCGGTCGGGCGGCCGATGCGGGCCGGCATGCCGATCGACGAGTCCCGCGCCTTCCTGCCCGTCCGCCTCGCGGTATTGACGGTGTCCGACACGCGCGGCCCCGCCGACGATCGCTCGGGCGACACGCTGGTCGCGCTGGCGACCGGGGCGGGACACGTCCTTGCCGACCGCGCGATCGAGCGCGACGACGCGGACGCGATCGTCACGCGGCTGACGGGGTGGATCGATGACCCTTCGGTGGATTGCGTGATCTCGACCGGCGGCACCGGCGTCACCGGCCGCGACGTCACCCCCGAGGCGATGGAGCGCGTCGCCGAGAAGATGATCCCCGGCTTCGGCGAGCTGTTCCGCTGGCTCAGCTATGCCACGATCGGCACCTCCACCGTCCAGTCGCGCGCCTGCGCGGCGGTGGCGCGCGGCACCTACCTGTTCGCGCTGCCCGGCTCGACCGGCGCGGTGCGCGACGCGTGGAAAGGCATCCTGCGCGACCAGCTCGACAGCCGCCACCGCCCCTGCAACTTCGTCGAGCTCATGCCGCGGTTGCGCGAGCGCTGAGGTCTACCCCGCCTGCATCGCCGCCAGTTCGTGCCCTTGCGGATCGGCGAAGTGGAAGCGGCGGCCGCCGGGGAAGGCGAAGATCGGCAGCGTCACGCGGCCGCCCGCCGCCTCGATTGAGGCCTGGCACGCGTCGAGATCGCCGACCTCGATCACCGGCAGGATCTGCCTGATCGCCTGCGCGGCGTCGCCGTTGAGGCCGAGATCGACGTCGCCCGTCATCGTGCAGCTATAGTCGGCCCCGAAGTCCGTGAACGTCCAGCCGAACGCGTCCGCGTAGAACGCCCTCGCCGCCGGCACGTCGCCGACCGGCAGCTCGACATAATTGATCCGTGCCATCACCCGCCCTCCTGTTCTTGCTATGTTCTAACGGGAGCGCTAGCCTTCTGCAATGGGCAAGACTCGCGCGGTCCGGGGAGCGACGCTGAACGGCGCGAGCACGCGCTTCGGCCTGCCCGCGACCGAGCCGGACGGCGACTGGCTGGACGCGCGCGCGGACGTCGACGGCGCCCCGCCGCCGCTGCGGACCACCGTCACGATCGAGCACCCGCGCACGATCATCAGCCGCAACGCCTCGCCCGACGTGCCGTTCGACCGCTCGATCAATCCGTATCGCGGCTGCGAGCATGGCTGCGTCTATTGCTTCGCGCGGCCGACCCACGCCTATCACGACCTGTCGCCGGGGCTGGATTTCGAGAGCCGGCTGTTCGCCAAGCCCGGCGCGGCGGCGCTGCTGCGCGCGGAGCTGGGCCGGCGCGGCTATGACTGCCGGCCGATGGCGCTGGGCACCAACACCGATCCCTATCAGCCGATCGAGGATCGCTGGCGGGTCACTCGGCAGGTGCTGGAGGTGCTGGCCGAGCACGATCACCCGGTGACGATCACCACCAAGTCCGACCGCGTCACCCGCGACCTGGACGTGCTGGCGCCGATGGCGGCGAAGGGGCTGGCGGCGGTGTGCGTGTCGATCACCTCGCTCGATCCCCGGATCGCGATGACGCTGGAACCGCGCGCGCCGGCGCCGGCGCGGCGGCTGGCGGCGGTCAGGCGGCTCGCCGAGGCGGGCGTGCCGGTATATGTGTCGATCGCGCCGGTGATCCCCGCGATCACTGACCACGAACTGGAGGCGCTGATCGCCCGTGCCGCGCAGGCTGGGGCGCGCCGCGCGTTCTTCATCCCGGTGCGGCTGCCGTGGGAGGTGGCGCCGCTGTTCCGCGCCTGGCTCGACACGCACTTCCCGGAGCGCGCGGGCAAGGTGATGGCGACGATCCAGTCCTTGCGCGCCGACGGGAACGGGGGCCGCGACAACGACCCGGCGTTCTTCACACGGATGCGGGGCAGCGGACCCTGGGCCGACCTGCTCCGCGCGCGCTTTCACCGCGCCTGCCGGGCGCACGGGCTGAACGGCGAGCGGATCGACCTGCGCTGCGACCTGTTCCGCCCGCCGGCGGGGCCACAGGGAGAGCTGTTCTGACGGGGCGCCTGCCGGGTCGCGCGGCGTTGCGCGCCGCACCCCTCATCCGGCGCTGCGCGCCACCTTCTCCCGCAAGGGGAGAAGGTTTACTGCCGCCCCCGCCATAGCTTGACGCTCGTCCCGGCCGACACTCCGCCGCTGTCCGCGCGGCAGCGTGTGTAGCGGAAGCGGGTGTCGAGGCAGAGCCAGAGCTCGTCGAGCCAGCCGTCGCGGTTGGTCGTCACCCGCACGGCGCTCGCGGGCAGGCCCGGGTTGGCGGTGGCCAGCGCGGTCGCGAGATCGCCGGCGGTGAGCGGCCGGCGGGACAGCGCGGCCATGTCCGGATAGCGCAGCTTGCCGTACAGACCGGTCGAGCGCGCGAAATAGCTGGTGGGGGTCGCCCTGGGCACGCAGGTGCCGTGCTTGGCCCATTCGTGCTGGAGCAGCTGCGCCGAGGGCGTGGCGCACAGATTGGCGCGGATCACGCGCGGGGGCAGCAGCTCGGTCGATTGGCAATATTGCGGCCAGTCCTTGCCCACGCCGTCGGGCCACAGCCCGTGCAGCGTGAAGCCGAACCGGTTGGCGGCGCCGCATTCGAAGCTCGACCGCTCCGCATGCCCCGGCCCCCGGCAATATTCGGGCGACCAGGTCAGCGCCAGCGTGTAGCCGCCGATCGGCAGCAGCCGTTGCGGCTGGTCGGCGGTGGGCAGCTCGGGATGCGGCCGATCGACGCGCGCGGGCACCTCGCATCGATCGGCCTGCGCCTGCGCGGCGGCGGGCACCAGCAGCGCGAGGGCGGCGAGCGCCCTCACGCCAGC
>NZ_CAHJWX010000262.1 GCF_903643065.1 Sphingomonas bacterium
CCGCCAGCGTCGCCGTCGGGAAGAAGGCGCGGGCGGTGACACCGGGGGTTGACGCGGGTGGACTGAGCAGGACGCCCTGGCCGGGGACCACTGCCGCTCGGCCGGGGTCGCCGGCTACATGCGGCAGCGGATCGCCACACAATAGCCGGCCGCCATGCCCGGCGATGGCAAAGCGCGCGCCCGTTGCCGAACGTTGCGCGAACACGCCGCGCGCTCGAGCACAACTCGGCGCGTCGGCGGGATCGCGCGCGATCGCCGCTGCCGCAACACCCAGCGCGTTGAGATCGCCAGCCAGTTCGGTCGCGATCGCGTGCCCGCTTTCCAGGCTGGCGACGCGCAGCCGCCCGCGCGTGTCGGCGTCGTTGAGCTGCCTGGTATGGAGCGTCGCGACGGTGGCGATCAGCGCGAGCGGCAACAGCCCCAGGCTGAGGATCAGAAACAGCTTGAGCCCGGTCGGCAGTCGTCCGAGCGCGGACAGGGCGGGAAGGGGGCGATCGAGGAGGGGCGCCGGCGCGGCTACAGCCATGGACGCGGCATCAATCGAGCTTGCCCAGCAAATCCAGGAACTCGTCCGGCACGCGCTCCTCGACCGTCTTTTCGTACACGGACCGCAAGGCGGCACCCATCGCGGCGTCGTTCTCCGGCTTCGGACCGCGCGGGCGGGGCTCGGGCTTACGCTTGGACTGGTCGGCCACCATCATTCCCCAGGTCGCCAACAGGCGCAGCGATCGTTACGACGACCGAGCGATCGGGCCCGATCGCTCGGTGCCATTAACTCACGTCATACGGGCGCTGAAACTAAAAGGCAGGTGGTTGGTTCCGCCCGGCATGGCCAAATCCAGCCGGCGTCACCTTCCTCGCGGGGGGCTTCACGCCGGGCCGGGGAGCCGCTAGCGGCGCGGTGCCGCAAGTCGCGGGGTCGCTCAGGAGGTTTGAACTCGCCCATGTCGCTTGGACAGCAACTCGCCCCGCACCTGCCGTTCCTGCGGCGCTATGGCCGGGCGCTCACCGGCAACCAGCAGCATGGCGACCGGTATGTCCGCGCGACGCTGGAAGCGATCGTCGAGGCGCCGGATCAATTCCCGCGCGACGTGGAGCCGCGCCTCGCGCTCTATCGCATGTTCCAGGGCATCTGGAACTCGACCAATCCCGCCGAGACGGAGGTGGACACCCAGGAGACGGAGAGCGGCTCCGACCAGGAGGCGGTCGCCCGCGCGCGGCTGGCGCGGATCACGCCGCTGTCGCGTCAGGCTTTGCTGCTGACCGCGATGGAGGGCTTCACGCCCGAGGACGCGGCGTATCTGATCGAGGTGGACGTCGACGAGGTGGAAACGCTGGTCGCCGACGCGCTGCGGGAGATCGAGCAGCAGACGCATGCGCGCGTGCTCATCATCGAGGACGAGCCGATGATCGCGATGGATATCGAGACAATCGTGCGCGACCTGGGCCACGAAGTCACCGGCGTCGCCGTGACGCGCGACGAGGCGGTGGCGCTGGCCATGGAAGATCGCCCCGGGCTGGTGCTCGCCGACATCCAGCTCGCCGACGACTCCTCGGGCATCGACGCGGTCAAGGACATCCTGGCCGAGTTCGACGTGCCCGTGATCTTCATCACCGCCTTTCCCGAGCGCCTGCTCACCGGCGAGCGGCCGGAGCCGACCTTCCTCATCACCAAGCCGTTCCAGCGCTCCACGGTGAAGGCGGCGATCAGCCAGGCGCTGTTCTTCGACGAAAACACGGTGCCGGTGGGGGCATGACGTCGTCAAGCATCCAAAACGACGGTCGCGGGTTGACGCGCCATGGCTGATTCCGATGACCCCTCGCGCCTCAACGCCACCGAAGCCCGCGGCGCCGCGACGCCCGGCGTGGTCCGCTATGTGCTGATCGCGTCGCTTGTGCTGGTGATCCTGGGCATGATCGGCGCCTACCTCGTCAACCAGTAAGGCTCGGTAACAGTCAGACGGGGTGGAAGGTCGGCGGACCACATCCTATGTTGATGCAGGTGGGTGACGAGGCCCACCTAAAGGGTATTGTTTCGTTCATGTCCGACAGCGCCGTCACCGACCAGGATGACGAGACGATCCCGGCACCCGTGCCGCACGTCTCGTTGTCCGATGCCGAGTTCAAGACGCAGCTGGCGCAGGTGATTCCTCACCTGCGCGCGTTCGGCCGCTCGCTCTCGGGCAGCCGCGATCTCGCCGACGATCTGGTCCAGGAGACGCTGCTCAAGGCCTGGGCGGCGCGGCTGCGGTTCCAGGCCGGTACGAACATGCGTGCCTGGACCTTCATCATCCTGCGCAACCTGTACCTGTCGCAGATGCGCCGCGCGCGGTTCAAGGGCGAGTGGGACGATCTGGTCGCCGATCGCATCCTGGCCGCGCCCGCCAGCCAGGACCGGCATGTCGAACTGGGCGACATGCAGCGCGCTTTGCTCCACCTGCCGCAGCCACAACGCGAGGCGCTGATCCTGGTCGGTGCCGGCGGCTTCGCCTATGAGGAAGCGGCCGAGATTTGCGGCGTCGCGGTCGGCACGATCAAGAGCCGCGTCGCGCGCGGCCGCGTCGCGCTGGAACAGTTGATGACCGATGGCGCGCTCCCGTCGCGCCGCCTGCACGAGCGCGACAAGGATCGCACGGTGCTCGACACGATCATGGGCGACGTCGATACTCTCAGCGGCGGGCGATAGGCGCCATCAAGGCATGGCGACGCCGTGAGCGTCGTCCGGCCAGCCGCCGGTCTGGCCACAGGCCATCCTCTCCCGCCGCTGCCGGAGGGTCGGCAGGCAGTCGGCCGTTCGGTGCTGACGGAGGGCACGCTGGCGATGCTGGTCACCGATGTCGACCTGCAAGGCGAGCACCGACGCGTCAACGACGCCTGGCGATCGTCCATCCCTCCCGATCCTCCCGCTCGATTGTGGGAACTGGCGGCCAACGGAGTCGGCAGGTTGTTGCTGGCGCGGCCGAAAGAGTGGGACGAGGGCGCCAGCTTCCCATTGGAAACACCGTTCCCGCTTTGCGACCGGTTCAGTGACGGTCGCTGGCTGATCGTCAAGTCACGCGCGCGGGATGCGACGAACGCGCGGGTGCTGTCACCAGAGGGCGCGCTCGTGCAGCGGTTCAGGCTGGGTGACGGCATCGAGCATGTCGCGATCGACGCCGACGACCGGATCTGGGTCGGATGGTTCGACGAGGGCGTGGTCGGCAACGACAACTGGCGCCTGCCCGGCCATGACTGGGCACCATCAAGCAACGGCGTCGCTTGCTTCGCCGCCGATGGCCCGCTGCTGTCGTTGCCCGACTGGCCCGACGGCACGAGCATCATCGCGGACTGTTACGCGCAGAATGTGACGGGCTCGGGCGCCTGGGTGTGCCCATATACCGAGTTTCCGCTGGTTTGCTTTGAGCCGGACCACCCGACGCGCTGGTGGCGCAGCGATGTCGCCGGCGCGAAAGCGATCGCCGTGGACGGTCGTCATGCTCTCCTCGCCGGCGGCTATCGCGAGGACGCCGCGCGGCTCGCCTTGGTCGAACTCGCGGGCGAAGGCGATGGCGAGCAGGCTAGTCTGCTGGCGACCTGGATCATGCCGCTGCGCCGATTACCGCCCCCGTCGAACGACTGGGCTCCGGTGTGGGACGCTCCCGATCTGCTAGTCGGTCGCGGCGGGGTGTTGCATCTGATCGTCGATCACCGCTGGTATCGATGGCACGTGGAGACGGTCGTCGCGGCTTGGCGCCGTGACCAGTCTCCGACCGGCTAGCGTCGATCGAGCCGCTGGATCAGCTTGAGCCACTCGGCCGGCAGGGCCGCGCCGCCGCCCCATGCCGCCCGCAACGCCGCGCCGACGCCATCGGCCGGGCGAGGGACCCGCACTACCTGCACGTTGCTGTTGTCAGCCATCAGGGGGTAACAGCCGGTCATGCACGATAAAACGGTCGGGCACGATGGAGGTTGCGTGAACCGGCGACAACGACGCGGCCGAACCGCCACGACCGTGGCGTGAAGGTCACACTCTCCGGGTCGGGCTTGGGCGAGGCCGCCGCGCGGGCGCGGGCGCAGGCGCCGTTCCTGCGACTGCTGCTCGATCGCGAGCCGGCGCTCGCGGCCGGGTTCGACGCGGGCGCGGTTGACCTCGAC
>NZ_CAHJWX010000263.1 GCF_903643065.1 Sphingomonas bacterium
CGGCGCCGCGCGCGCGCCGCTGAAGGAACTGGGCGAGCATCCGCGCACGGCGGCGCCGATGAAGCTGATGGAGGGACGCTACGGCCCCTACGTCACCGACGGCACGACCAACGCGACGCTGCCCAAGTCGATCGATCCGCAAGCGCTGACGGCGGCGGAGGCGGCGCAATTGCTCGACGACCGCGCGGCGGCGGCGCCGCCCGCCAAGGGCAAGCGCAAGGTGGCGGCGAAGAAGCCGGCGGCCAAAGCGGACGCGGCGCCTGCGAAGAAGGCGGCGGGGGCGAAGGCGGCGCCCGCGAAGAAGATAGCGGTGAAGAAGCCGGGGGTCGCGAAGGCGAAGGCGAAGGCGAAGGCTTGATGTCGCCGGCGGACCTCACGGCGCGGCACCCGCAGTCCACTGGAGCGGACGTGACCCTCGCCCGTTCGTTCATGCAGGCCGAACGGAGACGACGATGACCCCGCGCAGCATCGCCCATGCCTATCCCGCCCACCGCGACGACATCGCCGACCTGACGACCCGCCGGCCGGTGCCCAGTCCCGGCCTCGATCAGGTCGATCCGTTCCTGTTCCTCAACCATCATGGACCGCAGGTCTACCCGCCGGGCAATAACGGCCTGCCGTTCGGGCCGCATCCGCATCGCGGCTTCGAGACGGTGACGTTCATCCTGACGGGCAGCCTCGCCCATCACGATAGCGGCGGCCACCAGAGCGTGATCGAGGCCGGCGGCGTGCAGTGGATGACCGCCGGATCGGGTCTGATCCACGCCGAGGTGTCGCCACCGGCGTTCAAGCGGCAGGGCGGGGCGCTCGAAATCCTGCAGCTGTGGGTGAACCTGCCGGCGCGGCTCAAGCTGACGACGCCGGCCTATACCGGCGTCCAGGCGGACGGGATCCCGGCGATCCCGATCGCGGACGGGAAAGGCACGCTGGCGCTGGTATCCGACACGTTCGGCGGCAACACGGGGCCGATCCGCTCCCTGACCGGCGTGTTCATGTCGGTCGTCCGCCTCGCGTCGGGCGCGCGCGTCGACCTGCCCGCGCCACGGGGCCGCAGCGTGTTCCTCTACATCGTCAGCGGAACGGTCGCGGTGGCGGGCGCCGCGGTGGAGCAGTGGCACCTCGTGACGCTGAACGACGACGGGGACGCGGTCGCCGTCGAGGCGGCGACCGACGTCACGCTGCTGTTCGGCCATGCCGATCCCCTCGGCGAGCCGGTGGTGGCGCAAGGGCCGTTCGTGATGAACTCGCGCGAGGAGATCGGTGAGGCGATCCGCGACTATCAGGCGGGCAGGTTCGACGGCGCCGAACCGCTGATCGACGTCGGCGCATAGGAGGCGATCTGCTCCACGTGGCGATGCGCGGTCGTCGAGCCGATCTCGCCACCTCCCCGGCACCAGCCGCTCGTTCATCGGCCTTGCCGTCGAGCCGGAAGCGTCGGACGATGGCAACCCGATGCTGGTGATCCCGACCGCGCCGTGGGCGCATGGCCTGTTCGACATCCTCGCCTGGGCGTCATCCGCCGGCCTGGGCGCGACGTTGCACCGGTGGCGGCTGCGGGATGCGGCCGAGCGGCTGGCGCGCGCTACGGGCCCCGGCTATTTCGCGGCACTGGCCGCCGGCGCGCTGGTCGGGGCGTGGGCGATGGGCTCCACCAACACGCTGCGCATGGTCGCCCCCGTGCTGTCGCACAGCATCGCCGGCGCGCTGGCCGGTGCGATCGTCGCGGTCGAGATCTACAAGCGCGCGGTCGGTCTGGCGGGATCGACGGGCACCCCGTTCGTCGGGCCGCTCGCGATGGGCATCGTCGTCGGCCGCTGGGGCTGCCTGTTCGCGGGCCTGCCGGACCAGACCTATGGCGTGCCGACCTCGTTGCCCTGGGCGGTCGATCTCGGCGACGGCATCGGGCGTCACCCCGTCCAGGTGTACGAGTCGCTCGCGATGCTGGGGTTTCTGCTCGTCTACCTGACGGCGCTGCGTCGGCGGCGTAGTTGGGCGTTCCGCCGCAGCTTCTACCTGCTGTCGGGCTGGTACGGCGCGCAGCGTTTCGCGTGGGAGTTCCTCAAGCCCTATCCACGGCTGATCGGGCCGCTAAACATCTTCCACCTGCTATGCCTGGGGCTGGTCGCTTATGCATGCGCCTATCATCGAGCCGATGTCCGCCGCGAGCGCGCCGCCGCGCGGCGTGGCACCCTATCTGTTCTATGGCGAGACGACGAGCCTGTGTGAGACCTGCCTCACGCCGGTGCCCGCCAAGATCATCGTCGAGGGCGATCTCGTCTTCTACCGCAAGCGCTGCCGCGTCCATGGCGTCACCAAAACGCTGATTTCCGACGACGTCGCCTATTGGCGCGCCGCCAAGGACTGGCTAAAGCCGGGTGACCGGCCGCTCGCGGTCCATTCCCGGACGGAGCATGGCTGCCCGTTCGATTGCGGCCTGTGCGCCGACCACGAGCAGCACAGCTGCCTGGCGCTGATCGAGATCAACGAGGCGTGCAACCTGAGCTGTCCGGTCTGCTTCGCCGGCTCCTCGGTCCATCACCTCGGCCACCGCCCGCTGGTGGAGGTGGAGGCGATGCTGGACGTGATCGTCGCCGCCGAGGGCGAGCCGGACCTCGTCCAGATCTCGGGCGGCGAGCCGACCATCCACCCGCAATTCTTCGAGATACTGGAGGCCGCCCGCGCCCGCCCGATCCGCCACCTGATGATCAACACCAACGGGCTCCGGATCGCGCAGGAGCCGGAATTCGTCGCCCGCCTCGCCACGTTCCGGCCGCGCTTCGAGGTCTATCTCCAGTTCGACGCGCTCGACGACGACGCGCTGATGGCGCTGCGCGGCGCCCGCCTTTCCTCCATCCGCCGCCGCGCGCTGGAGGCGCTGGACGCGGCGGGCATCTCGACGACGTTGGTGGTGACGGTGAAGAAGGGCGTCAACGACCGCCAGATCCCCGACATCGTGCGGCACGCGCTGGAGTGGCGCTGCGTGCGCGGCGTCACCTTCCAGCCGGTGCAGGACGCCGGGCGCAACGACGGCTTCGACGCCAGGCAGCACCGCATTACCCTAACCGAGATTCGCCGCCGCATCGCCGAGGCGGGCGTGTTCGCGCTCGACGACCTGATCCCGCTGCCCTGCAACCCTGACCAGATCTGCATCGGCTATGGCCTGCGCAACGGGCGCGACGTGGCGCCGGTGACGGCGATGCTGCCGCGCGAGCTGTTCGTCGCCGCCGCGCCCAACACCGTCAGCTTCGAGGCCTATCCCGAGCTGAAGGAGCGCATCTTCCAGCTCCTGTCGCTCTCCACCGCGCAGGCGGATACGTCGGAGAAGCTCGCGAGCCTGCTCTGCTGCCTGCCCGAGGCGGCGGTGCCGCAGGACATCGGCTATGAGCAGACGTTCCGCGTCGTCATCTCGCAGTTCCTGGACCGCTTCAACTTCGATCTGGGCACGGTGAAGCGCAGCTGCGTGCACTTCGTCCAGCCGGACGGGGCGATCATCCCGTTCGATACCTTCAACCTCTTCTACCGGCCGGGCGCGGCGGGCGAGGGCGTGCTCGCGCAGGCGCGGCGGGACGGCGCCCGGGCGGTGAGCGTCGCATGACGAAGTTCCTCGGCGGCTTGTTCGTCGCGGTCGGCGTGCTGCTGGCCGGCACGACCGGCCTGTGCACGGGCGCGGTGATCCTGTTCTCCCTGTCCGGTCTTGTCAGCGATCCCGTCGAGATGCTGTCCGCCTCGCCGGTTCTGCTCGTCGGCATCATCCCGTGCGGGCTCGGCATCCTCCTGGCCAGGGCGGGCTTCCGGATGATGCGCTCACCCGACGAGTGACGCGGGTCACGGCCGCCGATCATGTCATGGCCCACATCGCCCGCCGTGCCGGACCAGACCACCTACGGGTCTAGCCAGGCGAGCGGCTGAGCCGGACGCGAAACACCGGCTGTCCGCGCCAAGGCTCGCCCGCTCAGCCCTCATCCGCCAGCACCGGCGCGTCCTCGCCGCGATGGATGTGGACGCCGGCGGACCACAGGCTGACGTGCCGCGCCTGCGCCATCGATGCCGCCGGCGCCTCGACCGGCATCGCCGCGCCGCGATGGATCGTCACGCCGGCATCGTCGGCGGCC
>NZ_CAHJWX010000264.1 GCF_903643065.1 Sphingomonas bacterium
CGGCCTCCGCCCCGGGCGTGACGCTCGCGCGTGCCTCGGCCAGCGCCGCCTCGAACGCCGCCATGTCCACCGTCGCCGCGCCCGTGCCGCGCCGCAGCGTCACCAGCCCGGCGCGCCGCACCAAATCCTCCAGGTCCGCGCCCGTGAACCGTTCCGCCCGCCGCGCCACCGTGTCCAGGTCGACATCCGGCCCGAGCGGCATCCTGCCGGTCTGGATGCCCAGAATGCGCCGCCGCCCCGCCTCGTCGGGCAGGCCGACATAGATCAACTCGTCGAACCGGCCGGGCCGCAGCAGCGCCGGGTCGACCAGGTTGGGCCGGTTGGTGGCGCCGATCACCACCACCGATTGCAGTTCCTCCAGCCCGTCCATCTCGGCCAGGATCGTGTTGACGACGCGCTCGGTGACCTGCGGCTCGCCCATCCCGCCGCCGCGCGCGGGGACCAGGCTGTCCAGCTCGTCGATGAAGACGATGCACGGTGCCACCTGGCGCGCGCGCTGGAACAGCCGGGCGATCTGCTGCTCGCTCTCGCCATACCATTTGGACAGCAGGTCGGAGGACTTGGTGGCGATGAAATTCGCCTCCGCCTCGCGCGCCACCGCCTTGGCGAGCAGCGTCTTGCCCGTGCCGGGGGGACCATAGAGCAGGAAGCCCTTGGCCGGCCGGATGCCCAGCCGCCGGAACGCGTCGGGGTCCTTCAGCGGCAGCTCGACGCCTTCCTTCAGCCGCATCTGGGCGTCGTCAAGTCCGCCCACGTCCTCCCAGCGGACGCGCGGCGCCTCCACCATCACCTCGCGCATCGCCGATGGCTGGACGCGCTTGAGCGCCCCCAGGAAATCCTCGCGCGTGACGGACAGCTGGTCCAGCACCTCGGGCGGGATCGTCCGCTCCTCCAGGTTGAGTTGCGGCATGATCCGCCGCACCGCCTCGATCGCGGCCTCGCGCGCCAGCGCCGCCAGATCGGCGCCGACGAAGCCATAGGTGGTGCGCGCCAGTTCGCCCAGATCGACCTTGTCGCCCAGCGGCATGCCGCGCGTATGAATGCCCAGGATCTCGCGCCGCCCGCGCTCGTCGGGCACGCCGACCACGATCTCGCGGTCGAACCGGCCCGGCCGCCGCAGCGCCTCGTCGATCGCCTCCGGCCGATTGGTGGCGGCGATCACCACCAGGTTGGCGCGCGCCTCCAGTCCGTCCATCAGCGTCAGCAACTGCGCGACCAGCCGCTTCTCCGCCTCGCCCGTCACCTGGCCGCGCTTGGGCGCGATCGAGTCGATCTCGTCGATGAACACGATCGACGGCGCGTTCTTGGTCGCCTCCTCGAACACGGAGCGTAAGCGCCCTTCCGACTCGCCATAGGCGGAGCCCATGATCTCGGGCCCGTTGATCAGGAAGAACTGCGCGTCGCTCTCGTTAGCCACCGCGCGCGCGAGCCGCGTCTTGCCGGTGCCCGGCGGGCCATAGAGCAGCAGCCCCTTGGGCGGATCGACGCCCAGCCGCTGGAACAGCTCGGGGTAGCGCAGCGGCAGCTCCACCATCTCGCGCAGCTGGTCGATCGTGCCGGCCATGCCGCCCAGGTCGTCATAGGTGACGTCCGCGCGCCGGGCCGCTTCGGGCTCCTCATATTCGGGGCGCAGCTCGATCTCGGTGTTCTCGTCGATATGGACGATGCCCTTGGGCGCGGTCGCCACCACCAGCAGCCGGATCTCCTGCAGCGCATAGGCGGGCGCGTTCATGTAGCGCTGGACGCCGGGCGGCAGGTTGCCGACGCGCTGGTGCCCGGCGGTGGCGACCACATTGCCCTGCGCCAGCGGCCGCCCGACGAAGGTCCGCCGCAGCGCCTGCGCCGAGCCCTGGAGCCGGAGGTTCTGCTGCGCGGGCGCGAACACGACGCGCGCCGCCGGCTTCGATTGCGCCGCGCGCACCTCCACGAAGTCGCCGGAGCCGACGCCGGCGTTGGCGCGCTGGAGCCCGTCGATCCGCAGCAGGTCCAGCCCCTCGTCCTCCGGATAGGGCAGCACCGCGCGCGCCGGCGCGGATTGCTTGCCGACGACCTCGATGACATCGCCCTCGGTGATGCCCAGCGCCGCCATCAGCGCGCGGGGGACATGCGCGAGGCCACGCCCCGAATCCTCCGGGCGGCTGTTCGCCACCTGGATCCGCCGCGTCTCGCCGCCATCCGCGTCCGCCATCGAAGCTACTCCTACCGTCTGCGGCTGAACGGGTGGGAAGGAGGAAGGTGCCAGCGAAGGGTCGTGCCACGACCAGGGGGCAAGCCTGGGCCGCTGCTCACGTGGGCCCGGCGTAAAAAAAGGGGCCGGTGTGAACCGGCCCCGTGAAAGTTTTTAGGAGAGGATGCCTGAAAGGCATGGCTTAGATGCACTGCAGCATAGCTTGTTGCAATTGCGAAAAGAACGCCTCCGATTGCAAAGAGTGCATTCGTGTGGGAACGTTCCCGCGCTAGGGAGAGGCCATGCGTAGACTGCCGCCGTTGGGCGCGATCGAGGCGTTCGTCCAGGTCGCGCGACTGGGCTCGATCAAGGCGGCGGCGGACGAGCTGTCCCTGTCGGCGCCCGCGCTCAGTCGCCGCGTCCAGTCGCTGGAACGGTTCCTCGACAAGCCGCTGTTCGAGCGCCGGCATCAGGCGCTGGCGATCAACGCCGACGGCGAGCGGCTGCTCGGGCTGCTGGCGCCCGTCATGGACCAGCTGTCGGACGCGGTGGAGGCGATGACCAGCGGCACGGAGCTGCTGCGCCTGCGCCTGGGCGTGCTGCCGCTCTACGCGTCGCAGCGGCTGTTCCCGCATCTGGGCGAGCTGCGCCGCGCGCATCCCGCGCTGCACCTCGACATCGACACCGCCGGCCACGGCGTCGCGCGGCTGGGCGACGGGCTCGACGCCGCGATCATCCTGTCGCGCGACGTCGATCCGACGCTGCATGCCGACCGGCTCGATCGCAACGCCGTCTATGTCATCGGCGCCAAGGCGCTGCTCGACGGTCCCCAACCCGTCACCAGCCCCGCGCAGATCGGCGGCATGACCGCGCTGGTGCATCGCGAGATGACCGAAGCGTTCGACGCGTGGCGCCAACTCGCGGGCGTGGCGAACGTCGATCCGCTGGCGGTCGATTATTTCGATTCAGGGCCGCTGATGCTGGAGGCCGCCGCGCAGGGCCTGGGCGTCGCGTTCATGCATGAAAGCCATTTCAACGACGCGCGCGACCCCCGCCTCGTCCGCCTGTTCGACATCGAGGTGGAAAGCCCGTACTCCTACTGGTTCGTCTGCCGCCCCCGCGCGCTGCTGGCCAGGCCGGTGCGCATGTTCCGTGACTGGCTGGTCGACACGGTCAAGGGCGAAGGATCACCAGCCTAGCCCGCCACCGCCCGCAGCGCCGCCACGCGCGCGTTGAACCGGTGCAGGTCGTCTCCGACGAGCCGCGCGACCGAGTCGAGCGACAGGCCCATCGGGTTCACCGGCTTGCCGTCGCGCCACACCTCCCAATGCAGGTGCGGCCCCGTCGACAGGCCGGTCGAGCCGACATAGCCGATCACGGCACCGCGCCGCACCATCTCGCCGGGACGGACCGCGATGCGGCTGAGGTGGCGATAGGCGGTGGCCAGCGTCGGCGTGTGCACCAGCTCGATGTAATTGCCCGAACCGCCGGTCCAGCCGGTCCGCTGCACCCGGCCGTCGACCACGGCGATCACCGGCGTGCCGACGGGCGCGCCGATGTCGATGCCTTGGTGGAGGCGCGTGAAGCCAAGGATCGGGTGGAAGCGCGGGCCGAAGCCCGAGGTGATGTGGCCCGCGACCGGCATGGCCAGCTCGCCGCGCCGCTCGTTCTCGCCGTTCGCGTCCCACCAGCCGGTGCCGCCGTCGTTCGTCCAGCGCACCAGCGTCAGCGGATGCGCACCGTCGATCGCCGCCAGCTGAAGCTCGCCCAGCCGCGTCTCGCCGGTGGCGGCGCGCTCGCGGTCGATCACCAGGTCGAAGCGGTCGGCGGCGGCCACGTCGCGCCCGACCGAGATTCGGGTCGCCAGCGCGCGGATGAACGTCTCGACGATGTCGGCCGGCACCCCCGCCGCGCGCGCGGCGCGATACAGCG
>NZ_CAHJWX010000265.1 GCF_903643065.1 Sphingomonas bacterium
AGCCGAAGAAGCTGTCGATGCACTCCGAATAGCCGGTGCGCATGAACGCGAACTCGGGATCGCGCGGGCGGACATAGACTGGCTCGGGCTCCAGCTCGATGCCATAGGCCGCGACCATATCGGCGAGGACGACCTTATGGCGCCGCTCCTCATAGGCGTTCATCGCGATCGCCTCGTGCAGCAGGGGGTCGTCGATCACCTCGTTGAACGTCTTGACGTTCAGCGACGCGCGCCCTTCCGTCTGCACCGCGATGTCCCAGATCGGCAGGGACACGATCCTGTCGCGCGTTTCGGGCTCCAGCTCGGGCCAGTGGATCAGCGCGGGACGATAGGCGTCATGCGTGTCCAGCATCATCCGCGACAGCAGCCGCTTGTGCTCGGGCGAACCCATCCGCACCCGCCGGCCGGGCGCGGGCGGCGCCTCGAAGCTGCGCGGCGAGATCGCCAGCGGCTCCAGGTCGGGGTGGCGGCGGATGGTGGGAAGCGAAGTGGCCATGGGCCATGCCTTCGCGCAGGATGGCGGCCTTCGCAAGACCGTCGGTGAGCGCCGCCAGCTCGTCGCGATAGCGATAGCCGGCGGCGGAACCCGGATACCGGTCGGCCGTCGCCGGATGGGTATAGATCTCGGTCAGGCCGGGCGGCAGGTCGGCCAGCGCCGCGCGCATCCGGGGGGCGTCGAACGCTCCGGTCCAGGCCAGGCCCACCACCTGGTCGGGCACCAGCATCCCTGCCCGCCTGATCCGCCGGGCGAGCAGTCGCGCCCAGAACGCCTCGATCCCGCGATGGCCGCGCTCCACCGGTGCGCGGACGGCGCGCATCCCGAACCGCGGACCGATCGCCAGCACCGCCGAGGCGATCGTGGGATGGAGGTGGAAATGCTTGTGCGCGTTGACATGGTCGAGCTCCAGCCCGGTCGCGGCGAAGGCCGTGAACTGCGCCTCCACCTCCGCGTGGAGCTGACGGCGCGCGGCGGGGTCGAGGAACATCCGGAACGCCGAGGCCGCCATGTCGGTGCGGAAGGCGCCGTCCCCGCCGACGAGCGCCGGCACGCGCTCGGGCGGCAGCACCGGCCTCCCCTCGACCAGGACGAGGTGGAGGCCGACCCCCAGCGAGGGCATGGTCCGCGCGCGCGCGATCGCGTCGGCGGCGGCGTCGCCTGCGACCATCAGGCTCGCGGCGGTGAGGATGCCGCCGCGATGCGCGGCCTCGACCGCCTCGTTCACCGCGCGCGAGGCGCCGAAATCGTCGGCGGTGACGATCAGGCGACGGACGCCCGCTGCATCACCGCCGGCCACGGGGGATCAGGCGGCTTCCTTGCGACGGCGCAGGAAGTCGAAGAACTCCACGCCCTCGCGCAGGCGGCGCTTCATCATGTCGAAGTCGCGCACCATCTCGCCGACGATCGAGCCGATCTTGCGCGGGCGGAAATAGAAGCGTTTGTAGAACTCCTCGACCTTGTCGAAGATCACGGCCGCCGGCAGATGCGGATAGGACAGCTGGGCGATCTGGTTGCCGCCGCCGGTCAGCAGATCGTTGCCGTCGTCGAACCAGCCGTTCTCGCGCGCCTGCGCATGGAGGAACGTGCCGGGATAGGGCGCGGCGAGCGAGACCTGGATCGTGTGCGGGTTGATCTCCATCGCATAGCGGATCGTCTCCTCGATCGTCTCCAGCGTCTCGCCGGGCAGGCCCAGGATGAAGGTGCCGTGGATCACGACGCCCAGATCGTGGCAGTCCTTCGTGAACTGGCGCGCGACGGGGACGAGCAGGCCCTTCTTGATGTTGTGCAGCACCTGCTGGTTGCCGCTCTCGTAGCCGACGAGCAGCAGCCGGAGCCCGTTGGCCTTGAGTATCTCCAGCGTCGAACGCTTGACGTTCGCCTTGGCGTTGCAGCTCCACGATACGCCGAAGCCGGGCTTGCCGAAGCCCAGCGCGCCCAGCGCGCGCGCCAGCTCCTCGACGCGGGGTGCGTTGTCGGTCAGCGTGTCGTCGTCGAAGAATATCTCCTTCACCTCAGGCATCTCGCGCAGGACGTACTTCACCTCCTCGACGACGTGCGGGATCGAGCGGGTGCGGTAATTGTGCCCGCCCACCGTCTGCGGCCACAGGCAGAAGGTGCAGCGGCTCTTGCAGCCGCGCCCCGTGTAGAACGAGACGTACGGGTGCTTGAGGTATCCGCCGAAATACTTCTCGATCTTGAGGTCGCGCTTATAGATCGGCGACACGAACGGCAGCGAGTCCATGTCCTCCAGCACCGCGCGGTCGCGGTTGTGGACGATCGACCCGTCCTCGGCGCGATAGGAGATGCCTTCGACATCGGCCAGCGGCACCCCCTCGGCGATGTCGAGGATCGTGAAATCGAACTCGTTGCGGCAGACGAAATCGACCGCGGGGGCGGCCAGGAGCGATTGTTCGGCCTGCACCGCGACCTTGGCGCCGATCATGCCGATCAGCGTGCGGAGGTTGCGCTCCTTGATGAGCCCCGCCGTCCGCACGTCCTGCCCGAACGAGGGCGTGGAAGTGTGGAGCACCACCAGCTCCTTGTCGTCGACCTCGTGCTTGATGTCGTCCCAGCTCTGGTCGTGGGCGGGGGCGTCGATCAGGCGGGAGCCCTCCACCAGCGCCGCGGGCTGGGCGAGCCAGGTCGGATACCAGAACGACTTCACCTCGCGCTTCATCTGGTAGCGCGCGCCGGCGCCGCCGTCATAGCCGTCGAACGAGGGGGCCTGCAGGAACAGGGTGCGCTTCATCTGGGAAGAAACTCCGGAGCGGCGGACATCCGCCCATGGTGTTCCATAGTAAACCGACTGCCCCGCCAATCAACCGATCGCGTGACAAAGGAGGCGAGGAAAACGGCGAAGGATAGCAGGTCGCGCGGCACGATCATCCAGGCCGGCGCGGTGGAGGCGCGCGAGAGGCGGTCGACGGCGGCCTTGAGCGCGAGCCGTGCTCCGATGGCCGCGAGCAGCAGGACCAGGGCCGGGCGCGGCGCCAGCGGCAAGGCGAGGAGCGCGAACGCGATCGGATGCGTCACGATCATGCCGGCGTAGCCAGGCGGGTTGATCCGGCGGATGGTGCTCGCCCAGCGCAGCTCGTGCCTCCACACCGCCGCGAGACTGGGTTCGGGGCAGCCGTGGACGAGCACCATCGGCGGCACCGCCACCCTCAGGCCGAGCGCACGCACAGCCTCGCCCAGCGCATAGTCGTCGGCGAGGTGGTCGGCGAAGCGGGCGAAGCCGCCAATCGCGTCGAGGGTACGCCGCCGCAGCGCGATGGTGGAGCCCATGCCGGGACGCGCGAGGCCGAGCGCCAGGCCCAGGAGAAGCTGCGGCAGGAAGTGATAGCTGATCCCCGCCGCCGCGAGGTCGGACCAGCGGCCCGCGTCGCCCCGGCCGCGATAGACGCAGGTGACGGCCCCCACGCCCGGTTCGGCCAGCGCGCCGCCGAGCACGGCGAGATAGTCGCGCGGCACCGCCATGTCGCTGTCGCTCAGGACCAGCAGGTCGTGCGCGGCGGCGGGCATCAGGTTCGCGACGTTGGCGATCTTGGCGTTGGAACCGATCGCGGGCGCGTCCGTCCGGACGGCGACGTCGCCGGGCAGCGCGCGCGCGACGGCCAGCGCGGGATCGTCGGCCCGGCCGGTCCCCGCGACCATCTGGATCGGCGCGGCCCAGTCCTGCGCGAGGAAGCTGGCGAGGTTGTCCGCCAGCCGGGGTTCCGCGCCGTGCAGGGGCTTGAGCAGCGTCACCGGCTCGGGCGTCGCCGGCGCGGGCCGGGGGGCTCGGGCGAAGCGGCGCACGGCGACCGTCGCGTGGACGGTGTAGCCGATGCCCGCCGCCGCCAACGCGAGCAGCGCCCAGCCGAGGATCGCCGTGACCATGGTGCTCCCCTACCCCGCCGCCGCGCCGCCCGCCAAGCCCGCGCACTTGGCGCGAACGGGCCGCGCCGCTAACGCCCTATCGCATGATCGAGCCCGAGGACTGCCGGACGATGGCGCAGGTGCGCGCCGGGGTGGACGCGCTGGACGACGCGCTCGTCACCCTGCTCGGCCGCCGGATGCGCTTCATGGACGCCGCCGCG
>NZ_CAHJWX010000266.1 GCF_903643065.1 Sphingomonas bacterium
GCTCCCACACCATCCACACCAGGGTCGCCGTCAGCAGCGCCAGCACGCCCCACAGCAACAGCCGCGCAAAGGGCCAGTCGGGCATCCAGCCGCCGATCCAGCGCGCCGCGCGGCCGAACGGACGCAACGCCCAGCGCAGCCACTCGCCCAGCGGATGGAGCCAGGCGGGCGGCTTGCCCGGCTTGGGCCGGGGCGGCATCACCGACGGCCGGAACTGAACGGAGCCGTCGGCGACGAGCGCGCGATGCGCGGCGGCGAAGCGCGCCGCGTCCTCCGTCCCCGCCACCCGTCCGCTCACTTCGTCCGCGCGCCCCCGTTTCGCGGCGGTTCTACCGCATTGTGCCCGGCGCACAACCGCTTCGCATCGAAGCTGGACAGCGGGCGGCGCGATGGCATGATCGCGGACGTGGCGACGCGCGAACAGGGAAGGGGCGATCTGTCGATCGGCCGCGTGCTGGCGCGCGCATCCGAGGTGATCGCCGCCGCGCCGCTGCTGTTCCTCGGGATCAGCTTGGCAACGGCGGCGCTGCCGCAGGCGCTGCTCCGCTTCGTCGTCCCGCCCGACGAGTGGACGATCCGCCATGCGTTCGCCGAGCTGCTGCTCGTCGCCGTCGTCGCGCTGATCGCCTGGGCGGCGCTGCACTATGGCGCGCAGGCGCTGCTGCTGCGCGTGAGCGTGGCCAGGCTCGATGGCGGGCGCGAGCCGCTGGTCGTGAGCGTCGCTGGCGCGGCGGCGGTGGTGGCGCCGATGCTGGCGATGATGCTGGTGTTCGCGATGGCGGCGCTGGCGGGCACGATGCTGTTGATCGTGCCGGGGATCATGCTGGTGGTGATGTGGTCGGTCGCCGCGCCCGTGCTGGTGATCGAGCGGCCTGGCATCCTCGCGGCGCTGGCGCGCAGCCGGGCGCTGACGCGTGGGCATCGGTGGCGCGTGTTCGGGTTGCTGCTGCTTGTCTATGGGACGTACTGGATGGCCGGCGTGGGGCTGGGGGTCGGGACCGGGTTGGCGGTCGCGGGCGGCGCGGGGACCGGCTCGCTGATCACCACCGGCGTGACGATCGTGCTGGCGACCGGCTTTATGGCGATCTCGACCGCGATCCAGGCCGCGCTGTATGTCGAGCTGCGCGACGGGCATGACGGGCCCGCGGGCTACCGCCTCCGGGCGATCTTCGCCTGATGGGCACCGCCGCCGGCCCCGCGCGTTGAGCCGCCACGACAGGAGTTCATCATGCCCGATCCCATCGACGCGCCCGCCTCCACCGAGAAGCTGAACGAGCAGAACGCCGCCGAGATCAGGCAAGAAGAAGCGACCCAGCACGGCCCGCGCGGCAATGTCCACAGCGAGGCCGAGGAACACGTCGAGCAGGACATGCCACCGCCGCTGCCGAACTGACGGGCGCGGAGCGGGGCCCCGGTCGCATGGCCGGCATCGTCGCGGATCATCGCCCGATCCGCGCGCATTGACCGCGGCGGGCGCCGCGCCTACCGGCGTCGTCGCGACAGGTTCCCCGGAGACGGGGATGAAAAGGGAACGGGTGAACCCCGGCTGCCCCTGCAACTGTAGGCGGTGAGCGATCGGCCATATGCCATTGGGGTCCTGCCCCGAGAAGGCGGTCGAGCAGCATTGACCCGCTAGCCAGGAGACCTGCCCGTCGCGGTCGTCTTCCAACCGGCCAGGGTGCGCCGGGTGGACGGGGTTCGAACCCGATGGGCGACATCGCCGACCCGCGTTCGCGTGGGGAGGGCGAGGTCGCGCGCCTCTCCTTCCCGACACGGGCCCGGGTCCTCATGTCGTGGAGGATCGAATGCCCGTACCCTTGTTTCTACTCACCCTGGCCGCGACGGCGCCCGCGCCCGACGCCCCGCGACAGCCCGCCGCCCGCGACATCAAGGCGCCCGCGCCCGACGCCGCCGCCGACGCGTCCGCCAGCGACGTGATCGTCACCGCCACCCGCGCGCCGACGCCCATCGACCGGGTCGTGTCGTCGGTGACCGTGCTGGACAAGGCGGACATCGACCGCGCGCAGGACATCGGCGTCACCGAGCAGCTGCTCCGCACGCCGGGCGTCAGCATCTCGCGCAACGGCGGCTATGGGACCAGCACCAGCCTGCGCATCCGCGGCGCCGAGACCGACCAGACGGTGGTGGTGATCGACGGCGTCAAGCTGAACGATCCGTCCTCGCCGGGCGGCGGCTATAATTTCGGCAATCTGCTGGTCGGCGACGTCGCGCGGATCGAGGTGCTGCGCGGGCCGCAATCGGTGCTGTGGGGCAGCCAGGCGATCGGCGGCGTCGTCAACATCGTCACCGCCACGCCGACGCGTCCGCTGGAGGAAAGCATCGACGTCGAGAGCGGCTCACGCCAGACGGTCAGCGCGCGCGCCGGGATCGGCGGCGTGCAGGGGCCGCTGACCTTCCGCCTCGGCGCGCAGACCTTCACCACCGACGGCATCTCGGCGATCGCCCCCGCGTTCGGCGGGACCGAGCGCGACGGCTATCGCAACCAGAGCGTCACCGGGCGCGCCGAGCTGGCGTTGAGCGACGCGGTCGGCGTCGAGCTGCGCGGCTATTACAGCGCCGCCACGACCGACATCGACGGCTTCGGCGTCGACAGCGACGATTATGAGCGCAACCGCGAGTTCGTCGGCTATGCCGGGCTCAACGTCGCGCTGTTCGATGGCCGGCTGCGCAACCGGCTGGCCTATGGCTACACCGCGATCAAGCGCGACGACTATTCGCCCGACCAGGACCAGCCGCTGACCTTTGACGCGCTGGGGCGCAACGACCGGATCGAATATCAGGGCAGCGCCGCCATCGCGACCGGGATCGACGCGGTGTTCGGGGTCGATCACGAGCGTCAGCGGATGCGCAGCACCGCGCCGCCCTATCAGCCGACCGAGTCGGCCGCCGCCAGCCTCACCGGCGCCTATGGCCAGATCAACGCGACGGTGATCGACGGCCTGACGCTGACCGGCGGCGTGCGCGAGGACGATCATAGCCGCTATGGGAGCAGGACGCTGTTCCAGGGCGGCGGCGTCTGGCGGCTGCCGACGGGCACGCTGATCCGCGCCAGCTATGGCGAGGGCTTCAAGGCGCCGACGCTGTACCAGCTTTATTCCGACTACGGGAACCGGGCGCTCGCCCCGGAACAGGCGACGGGGTGGGAAGCGGGCGCGGAGCAGCGGCTGTTCGACGGCGCGCTGACGCTGGGCGCCACCTGGTTTGAGCGCCGCTCGCGCGACCTGATCGTGTTCGCCTTTTGCGAGGACGGCACGACGCTGCCCGCCTGCTTCCAGCCGGGCACGACGATTCCGCGTTTCGGCTATTACGCCAACGTGTCGCGCGCCTTCGCGCACGGCGTCGAGGCGGCCGGCGCGCTGAAGATCGGCACGCGGCTCCAGCTAGATGGCAATTACACCTGGTCGCCGTCGGAAGACCGCTCGCCGGGCGCCGCCACCAACGGCCTGCAGCTCGCGCGCCGGCCGCGCCAATCGGGCAACGCGTCGGTCAGCTATACGCTCGGCACCGTCACTGGCGGGGCGGCGCTACGCTGGTCGGGCGAGACGTTCGAGGATGCCGCGCACGCGATCCGGCTCGCCCCCTATGCGTTAATCGACCTGCGCGGCGAGGTGGCGGTCAGCAGGCAGGTTGCGTTGTTCGGCCGGATCGAGAACCTGCTCGATAAGCGTTACGAGACCGCGTACCGCTACGGCACGCTCGGGCGCAGCTTCTATGCCGGTTTCCGCGGCCGCTTCTGATTGGAGACGAACCGATGACCCCTTCGACCACCAGCCGGGGCGCGATCGCGCTCTGGATCGTCCTGCTCACCCTCGCCAGCACCGGCACGACCTGGGCGCTCGCCTGCATGACGCCGTTCGCGGCGCTGGCGGCGCTCGCCGCGACGCATCTGCGCCGGCGCGACGGCGCCGCGCTGATGCTCGTCACCTGGGGCGTCAGCCAGGCGGTCGGCTTTGGCGTCCTCCATTATCCACACGATCCCAAGACGATCGAATGGGGCGCGGCGCTGGGCCTCGCCGCGCTGGGCGCGGTGGGCGGGGCCTATG
>NZ_CAHJWX010000267.1 GCF_903643065.1 Sphingomonas bacterium
GAACCCCGCCATGCTGGTGGCGACCAGCGCGCGCATCCGCGCGTACGCCGCGAGCCGCCCGTCGCGGCCCTCCCCGCCGCCTGCGCTCTCGGTCAGCGACACCACGCCCCACGGCGCCGAATGCCAGTCGAGCACGCGCGGGCTCTCGCCGGCGGTGTCGACCAGCACCAGCTCGGTCGAGCCGCCGCCGATGTCGAACACCAGCGCCGGGTCCGCCCCCGGCTCCAGCAGCGCGTGGCAGCCGAGCACGGCGAGCCGCGCCTCCTCCTCCGCCGCGATGATGTCCAGCCGGATGCCCGTCTCGGCATAAGCGCGCGCGATGAACTCGGGCCCGTTCGCCGCGCGCCGGCACGCTTCGGTCGCCACCGATCGCGCCAGCGTGACGTGGCGGCGCTGGAGCTTGTCCGCGCAGATGCGCAGCGCCGCGATCGTGCGCTCGATCGCCGCGTCGCTCAGCCGGTTGGAGGCGGCGAGCCCCTCGCCCAGCCGGACGATGCGCGAAAAGGCGTCGATCACCGCAAAATGACCGCCCTGCGGCCGCGCGATGAGCAGCCGGCAATTGTTGGTGCCCAGGTCTAGCGCGGCGAACGCCTGCGCGTCTCCCCAGCGCCCGCGAGGGGGCCTGGGCGCCGCTGGACGGGCGGGGTCGTCCCGCCCCTGCGGCCCGGTGGCGATCTCGCCCATGGCCGTGTTCTTTCTGTTCTTCCGGCGCGGGCCGGGGGCCCGTTCGGTGCTTGAAGCCAGCGGTAGCGCCGCGCGCGCGCGCCGGCAAGACGACGCAAGTCGCCGTTGTCGCACGTGCGACAACCGGATTGTCGCACGGATGCCTCGCAAGCGCCTTGACCCACGCATTTCTGCGGTTTAGGCGCGCCTCGCTGTTGCCCGATCCTCTAATGGTAAGAGAGCGGACTCTGACTCCGTCAATCAAGGTTCGAGTCCTTGTCGGGCATCCACTCCCTCTCATCGACCGGAACGCCCCCGCGCGTCGGGCGCTTGGGGGCTGACCGTGCGCGACCGTCGCGCGGCGAGCAGGAGCAGCGCATGACCGACCGCCTCGACATCGATACCGCCAGCGTCTTCGACAATCTCGACGAGCGGCAGGTGGAGTTCGCCGGCGAGGTGGATGGCGAGCTGATCCGCTTCGCCGTCCGCCACGACCTGCTGGAGGCGCTGAGCGGCACGCGGCCCGATGGCGACGCGGTGGCGCTGTTCACCCGCCATGCCGACCCGATCGCCGATGCCGCGCTGGCAGCACTCGGCCGCGACCGGGGCGTCGAGCTCGTCGTCGTCAGCGAGAACGATCTGGCCTGAGTTCGCCGGAACACGTCCGCTTCGGCCGCGTTGGCGCCTTCCAGACCTTTTGGGAGAGTGGCATGGCGGACGTATCGGGCATCCGGGAGCATATGGAGGTCCGCGACGCCGCCGGCGTCACGGTCGGCACCGTCGACAAGGTCGAGGGTGACCGCATCAAGCTGACCCGCTCCGCCTCACCCGACGGTCAGCATCATTACATCCCGACCAGCGCCGTGGCGCGCGTCGACACGCAGGTGCACCTGAACCAGGGCGCCGCGGCGCTGGGGCTGGCGGCGGTGGGCGCGACGGCGGCGGCGAGCGGCAGTGGCGAGCATCCGCTACCGCCAGTGCTCAACCGCGCCGTCGATGGCGCCAAGCCGCGCGGCAATTTCTACCTGCCCTGGATCGTCGGCCTGGTCGGCCTGATCCTGCTGCTGCTCCTGTTCCGCTCGTGCGTCCACGAAAAGGCGGCGACCACCACCGCCGCCGCGCCGGCCGGCACCGCCGTCGTCGCGCAGACCAGCGGCGCGCCCGAGTCGACCGCGCTCAGCGGGCTCGGCGGCTATCTCGCCGGCACCGGCACGACGCCGCGCACCTTCACCTTCGACAAGCTGCACTTCGACACGAACAAGGCCGATGTCCGCGCGAGCGACCTGGCCGAGGTCAACGACGTCGCGGGCGTGCTGAAGCAATATGGCCAGGCGCGGGTGAAGATCGCCGGCTATGCCGACGCGCGCGGCTCCGACCCGACCAACGAGAAGCTCGGCCAGGCACGCGCGGACGCGGTCCGGGCGGCGCTGGTCAAGGCCGGGATCGACGGCGGCCGGATCGAGGCGGTGTCGGGCGGCGCCAACGACGCGGTCGCCACCAACGACACGACGCAAGGCCAGCAGGCCAACCGGCGGACCGAGCTGGTGGTGGTGTCGCGGTAAACGGAAACCAGCCCCTCCCCTTCAGGGGAGGGGCTAGGGTGGGGCGTGTGTCCGGGCACGCCCTACCGATCAAGAGCCCCCGCCTCCTCCCCCGAAGGAGAGGCGAGACCTCTATCCCGCCTCGCCGAGCAGCTTCAGCGACGCCGGCGTGCTCCAGTCGCGACCGCCCGTGACGCGCCAGCGTTCCTTGCCGTCGGCGCCGTACAGGATCGTCGTCGGCAGGTTCGCGCCCAGCCGGACGCTGACCTCCAGCTGCCGGTCGATCAAGGGGCGGACGGTGGCGAGCGGCTTGGCCGCGAGGAACGCCTGGACCTTGTCCGGCGCGTCGCCCTGGTCCAGCGCGACCACGCCCAGCCTGCCCTTCAGCTCGCCCGCCGCGCGGTCCAGCGTCGGCAGCTCCGCGACGCACGGCGCGCACCAGGTCGCCCACAGGTTGACGACCAGCGGCTTGCCCGTCGGCAGCCTCGCGGCCTTGCCATCCACCCCGATCAGCGCCGCGCCGGGCAGCGTCTCGCCCTGGTGCGAACGGTCGATCCCGGCCGCCGGCGCGGCGGCGGCCTCGGCGGTGGCGTTCGCTTGCTCCGGGGCGGCTTCGTGCCTAGTGCACCCGGCCACGCCCAGGAGAAGAACGACGGCCCAGCGCGACGACATGACGGGTTCCAACCAGATGTGGGGTGGGCGCTTCGCGGAAGGGCCCGCGGCGGTGATGCGCGAGATAAACGCGAGCCTGCCGTTCGACAAGCGGCTGTGGCGCCAGGACATCGCCGGCTCCCGCGCGCATGCCGCGATGCTGGGCGCGGCGGGGATCGTCGAGCCGGACGCGGCGGCGCGGATCGACGCGGGGCTGGCGCAGGTCGCGGCCGGCTATGAGGCCGACGGCGTTCCCGACGCGCTGGCGCTGGAAGACATCCACATGCTCACCGAGGCGCGGCTGACCGACGCGATCGGGCCGGATGCCGGGCGGCTCCACACTGCACGCTCGCGCAACGATCAGGTCGCGACCGACTTCCGCCTCTGGGTCCGCGATGCGATCGACGATGTCGCGCGCGCGCTGGCGGCGTTCCAGGACGGATTGCTGAGCCGCGCCGACGAGCATGCCGCGACGGTGATGCCGGGCTTCACCCATCTTCAGGTCGCGCAGCCCGTGACGCTGGGCCACCATCTGATGGCCTACCACGAGATGATCGCGCGCGACCGCAGCCGCTTCGCCGACGCCCGCGCGCGACTGAACGAATGTCCGCTGGGCAGCGCCGCGCTGGCCGGCACCGGCTTCCCGATCGATCGCGCGGCGACGGCGGCGGCGCTTGGGTTCGATCGGCCGACGCGCAACAGCCTGGACGCGGTCAGCGATCGCGACTTCGCGCTCGACTATCTCGGCGCCGCCACGCAATGCGCGCTTCACCTCAGCCGGCTGGCGGAGGAGTTCGTGCTGTGGGCGTCGCAGCCGTTCGGCTTCGTCGCGCTGTCGGATCAATGGTCCACCGGCAGCTCGATCATGCCGCAGAAGCGCAATCCCGACGCGGCGGAGCTGGTGCGCGGCCATGCCGGGCGCATCACCGGCTGCCTGGTCGCGCTGCTGGTGACGATGAAGGGCCTGCCGCTCGCCTATTCCAAGGACATGCAGGACGACAAGCCGCCGGTATTCGAGGCGCACGACCTGCTCGCGCTGTCGCTCGCCGCGATGACGGGCATGGTCGCCAGCGCGACGTTCCGGCCCGATCGGATGCGCGCGGCGGCGCAGGCCGGCTTCTCGACCGCGACCGACCTCGCCGACTGGCTGGTGCGCGAGGTCGACGTGCCGTTCCGCGAGGCGCATCACGTCACCGGCCGCGCCGTCGC
>NZ_CAHJWX010000268.1 GCF_903643065.1 Sphingomonas bacterium
CGCCGCCAGCGCCGCGGCCGGACCGACCCGCACCCGGCGCCAGTCGATCGCCGGCGATCCCGCCAGCCGCTCCGTCCGCGTCAGCGCGGGGAACGGCACGTAGATCATCACCAGCCCCGACGCGAACCACATCGCGAAGAACAGGCAGCTGGCGATGCCGATCCAGCGGTGCGTCACGTACAGCCAGCGCTTCGCCCGCTGGCCCGTGCGCCGGCTAGAAGCGGGCACGAAGCGCCACGTCGATCGAGCGTGGCCGGCCGAGGATCCATTGCTGGGGATTGTAGCTGGTGATCGCATAATCCTTGTCGAGCAGGTTGGAGAGCCGCGCGTCCAGCGCGATCCGCCGCGTCAGCGCGATGCTGACCGATCCGTCGACCACCGCATAGCCGGGCACGCGGAACCGGTTGGCGTTGTCGGAGAAGCTGCGCCCGACATAGCGCAATCCCGCGCGCGCCTGGACGCGATCGGTGCCGCTCCAGCGCAGCCACAGATTGCCCGCGCGCTCGGGCACGTTGGGCGGGGTGTTGCCGGTATAGATCGTGCCGCCGCTGACGAAATCGTCATAGCGCGCGTCGAGGATCGTGCCGTTCGCGTCGATGCCGAAACCGGCGGCGAGGTCCAGCGTCACCGACGCCTCGATGCCCTTGGCGGAGCGCTGGCCGACCTGATCGACCGGGCTGGTCGGCGTCTGCTGCGCCACCAGATCATGCTTGACGATACGATAGGCCGCCAGCGTCGCGGCGCCCCGACCGCTCAGGAAACTCGCCTTGGCGCCCGCCTCCACCTGATCGCCGGTCGCGTTGGTGAAGTAGAATTGCGTGGCGTTGGTGGTGAAGGTGGTCAGCGTGCCGAGCGGATCGACCCCGGTCGCGTATTGCCCGTAGAGCGAGACCGTCGGCGCCGGCTGATAGACCGCGCCGACGCGCCAGGTCACGTCGTGCAGGTTCTTCGCGCCGTTGTTGGGAAACGCGTTGGTCTCGGTCGTCGCGCCGTTCGCGCCATAGGCGATGTTGTAGCGCGTCACATGGTCGTGCTCGGCGCGGATGCCGCCGACCAGCGACAGCGCCTCGCCGAGCTTCAGCCGATCCTCGCCGTACAGGCTGTACTCGGTCGTGCGCGTCCGATAGCGCGGCGCGATCCCCTGCGTATCGAGGAACCGGCCGGGGTCGAAGGCGCGCGGATCGACGGTGTCCTCCTGCGTGTCCGATCCGAAATCGTTCGAGTAGATCAGCTTGATCGAGTTGACGTCGAAGCCGACGACGAGATCGTTCGCGAGGCCGCCGCCGAGCGGGGTGCTCAACCGGGCGCTGCCCTGGTCACCAACTTGCGTCTGGTCGTGGACGATGCCCAGATTGTCGGTGCGGAAGATGCGGCCGGGCGGCTGGCGACCGTCGTTGAACCCCGCCGGGCAGTTTCCGTCCGCCGCGACATAGCAATAGCTCTCCAGGTCCTTGAACAATCGCTTGCTGGTGAGGCGATAGGCGGCGTTGGTGACGCTGAACGCCGGCGAGACCTGCCAGTCGGTGGTGAACGTCGTCCGGTTGTCGCGGAAGTGCACGTCGGCATCGGCGACGTCGTAGTTGCGCACGCGGATCGCCGGGTCGAGGCGGCCGTCGATTAGCGGCGTGCCGAAATATTTTTGTGGCTCCTGATAGCCGTAATCGTCGCGGATCGTGAAGGCGAGCCGATCGGTCGGCGCGTAGCGAAGCGCACCCGCCAGCGCGAGCGATCGCGAGCCGCCGCGATCGACGATGCCGTCCGAGCGCCGGTAGCTCGCGTCCAGCCGATAGGCGAGCACCGGGTCGATCGGGCCGCCAAGGCCGGCCGCGACATGCGCGGTGTCCTGCGACCCGAACGCCGCCTCGCCGTCGATCGTCGTGCGCGACGGATCGGGCTTCTTGGTGATCGTGTTGACCGCGCCGCCCAACGCCCCCTGCCCGTAGAGGACGGACGCGGGCCCGCTCAGCACCTCGATGCGGTCGACGTTCCACGGGTCGGTCGGGAAGGTGATCGTGCCCGCGACCGGGAACAGGCGGATGCCGTCGACCAGCTGGAGCACCGAGCCCTGCCCGTCGAACCCCCGCGCGGCGAGCGCGGTATAGCCGTTCCCCGGATTGGCGGTGCTGGTGATGCCGGGCGCGCGCGTCACCGCATCGACGATCGTCAGGTCGCCGCGCGCCCGCGCCTCCTCGCCATCGATCGCCGCGACGCTGGCGGGCGTCTGGAGCGCCGACAGGCCGAGCCGGCTGCCCGTCTCGGTCGGCGTGGTCAGCCGATCGCGCCGCGCGACGACGAGGATGTCATCCTTGTCGACCGACGCCGGCGCCGCCGCCTGGGCTAGCGCCGCGTGCGGCAGCGATTGCGCCAGCGCGGCGGCCAGCGACCAGCGTGCGCGACGATACCCGTTCATGCCTCTCCCTCCCTCTTGATCGGGGCGGTGATGGCGATCTCCGAGCCGTCACGTCAGTTCCGAACGGTCGCGAACCCGTCGTCCTGGCGTGTAACATCGATGTAACCGGACGTCCGCGCGCGGCTCCGGGACGTTCTTGATACCAGGACGCTATCGCCAGAGGCGCTTCGCGCTCTACCGCGTGGCCGCCAGGCCGCCTAACGCTTCGGGCTGGAATGACGGGAGGCGCTCGGGTACGAGGGGGCTTTCCGGTTCGGGAGAGCAGCAATGGTCCAGTATCTGAAGCGTGGCGCGACCGCGGAGACGCGCGCGACGAACGACCGCCAGGTTCGCGACGCCGTCGAAGGCATCCTCGCCGACATCGAGACGCGCGGCGACGCGGCGGTCCGCGACCTGTCGATCAAGTTCGACAAATGGGACCGCGACTCCTACCGGCTGACCACCGACGAGATCCAGGGCTGCATGGACCAGCTGTCCGGCCAGGACCTGAAGGACATCGAGTTCGCGCAGATCCAGGTCCGCAACTTCGCGCAGATCCAGCGCGACAGCATGAAGGACGTCGAGGTCGAGACGTTGCCCGGCGTCGTGCTCGGGCACAAGAACATCCCGCTCAACGCGGCCGGCTGCTATGTCCCGGGTGGCAAATATCCGCTGCTGGCGTCCGCGCATATGAGCGTCATCACCGCCAAGGTGGCGGGCGTGCCGCGCGTCGTCACCTGCGCGCCGCCGTTCCAGGGCAAGCCCGCGCCGGCGATCGTCGCGGCGCAGGCGATGGCGGGCGCCGACGAGATCTATTGCCTGGGCGGGATCCAGGCGGTGGCGGCGATGGGGCTGGGCACGCAGAGCATTGCCTCGGTCGACATCCTGGTCGGCCCCGGCAACGCCTTCGTCGCTGAGGCCAAGCGCCAGCTGTTCGGCCGCGTCGGCATCGATCTGTTCGCCGGCCCGACCGAGACGCTGGTCATCGCCGACGAGGTCGGCGCCGATGGCGAGCTGTGCGCGACCGACCTGCTGGGCCAGGCGGAGCACGGCCCCGACAGCCCCGCGATCCTGCTGACCACCTCGGAGAAGCTGGCGCGCGAGACGCTGGCGGAGATCGACCGCATCCTGGCGATCCTGCCGACCGCCGATTACGCGCGCAAGGCGTGGGAGGCCTATGGCGAGGTGATCGTGGTGGAGGACGACGCCGAGATGGTGCGCGTCGCCGACGAGATCGCGTCCGAGCACGTCCAGGTGATGACGCGCGACCCCGACTACTTCCTCAAGAACATGACCAATTACGGCGCGCTGTTCCTCGGCGCGCGCACCAACGTCGCCTATGGCGACAAGGTGATCGGCACCAATCACACGCTGCCGACGCGCAAGGCGGCGCGCTATACCGGCGGTCTGTGGGTCGGCAAGTTCCTCAAGACCTGCACCTTCCAGCGCGTCCTGACCGACGAGGCGTCGGCGATGATCGGCGAATATTGTAGCCGGCTCTGCGCGCTCGAAGGCTTTATCGGCCATGGCGAACAGGCCAATGTGCGCGTGCGCCGCCACGGCGGCCGCAACGTACCGTACGGCGGCCGGGCGGAACCGCGCGAGGCCGTCGCGGCGGAGTGAGCGTGACGCTGCCCCGGACGCCGAGCCTGCGCCTGAACGGCCG
>NZ_CAHJWX010000269.1 GCF_903643065.1 Sphingomonas bacterium
CGCGGCCGGCCCGTCATCGCGATGACCCCGCGCGGGACCCCGCTGACCCAGGCCCGCGTGCGCCGGCTCGCCGCCGGCCCGGGCGTCACGCTGATCTGCGGGCGGTTCGAGGGTTTTGACGAGCGGCTGTTCGCGGCGCGCGTGGTGGAGCCGGTGTCGGTCGGCGATTACGTCCTGTCCGGCGGCGAGGTCGCGGCGCTGGTGCTGCTCGACGCTTGCGTCCGGCTGTTGCCCGGCGTAATGGGCGCCCCCATCAGCGGGGATGACGAGAGCTTCGAGACGGGGCTGCTCGAACACCCGCATTATACCCGACCGGTCGAATGGGAGGGGCATGTGATCCCCGAAGCCCTGCGATCTGGGGATCACGCGCGGATCGCCGCCTGGCGCCTGGCGCGGGCGGCGGCCGACACAAGGTCAAGGCGACCGGACCTGTGGGAGCGTCACCGGGACGCTCGGGTCCCGTCGCCCTCTGGCGCGCAGGACGAGACGAGAGACGATCGATGAACCTGATCCAGCAGCTCGAAGCCGAGCAGATCGCCAAGCTGAGCGCCGTGCGCACCATTCCCGAGTTCCGCCCCGGCGACACGCTGAAGGTTGGCGTCAAGGTGATCGAGGGCGATCGCACGCGGGTTCAGGCTTATGAGGGCGTTTGCATCGGGCGGGCGAACAAGGGCATGGGCTCGTCGTTCACCGTGCGCAAGATCAGCTTTGGCGAAGGCGTCGAGCGCGTGTTTCCGCTCTACTCGCCGTCGATCGACTCGATCGAGGTGGTGCGCAAGGGCGCCGTTCGCCGCGCCAAGCTGTATTACCTGCGGGGCCGCACCGGTAAGTCGGCGCGCATCGCCGAGCGCCGCGACACCCGCCCCGCCAAGGGCACCGTCGCCGCCGAATAGCATCCGTCGTCCCCGCTTGCCGCCAGCTGTATTAGTCGGCTAGGACGGTGAGCGGGGGGACGTGACCATGAACGAACTGGTGATGACCACCGCGGTGGCCGATCCGGCGGAGCCGGACGGCGCGCCGCGACTGGCGGTGCTCGATATCCTGCGCGGGATCGCGATCCTGGGCATCCTGTTCATGAACATCAACGACATGGGCGGGCCGATGATGGCGAGCGACCCGCGTCCGCTCGGCTGGACGGGGGCGGATCAGGCGGCGTGGTGGCTGCGCGAGGTGCTGGCGAACGGCACGGCGCGTTGCCTGCTGGAGATGCTGTTCGGCGTCGGCATGGTGATCCTGACCGATCGTGCCGCGATCAGGATGGGCGAGGCGCGCGTGCTGCGCGGCTATGCGTTTCGCAACCTCGTGCTGTTCGGCTTTGGGCTGGTCCATGTCTTCGTCCTGCTCTGGCCGGGCGAGATCCTGCACACCTATGGCCTGGCGGCGCTGGTCGCGATGCTGTTCCGCCGGCTGAAGCCCAGGACCCTGCTGTCGATCGGGCTGCTGCTGGCGACGGTGCAGCTGGTCGGGGCGGGCATCGGGCTGACGCTCACGGCGCGGCAATATAGCGACGGGGTGGCGCTGCACGCCCGGCAGGCGGCCTCCCGTCCGCTCACCGAGCCCGAGCGCAAGCGCCTGCGCGCCTATGACAAGCGGATCGCGGCGCACGCGAAGGATCGAGCGGATGACCAGCGCGAGGTCGACCACGAAGACCAGGCACGCGCCGGCACCGCCGCGAGCTGGGCCGGGGCCGCGTGGCACGACATCATCTATTTCGAGAGGACCGGGGTCGAGATCGGCGCGATCTGGGAAGCGGCGGGGACGATGCTGATCGGGGCGGCGCTGTTCCGATGGGGCATCATCCAGGGCCGGCGATCCCGGCGCTTCTACGTGGTGGCGACCATCGTCGCCTATGCCATCGGCCTGTCGCTGCGCGCGGGTGACGCATGGGCCACCACGCGCTTCGACCATTGGCCCTACCTGATCGACGCGACCGGCGAATATGCGCGCCTGGCCACGACGCTGGGGCATCTGTCGCTCGTCAACCTGCTGCTGACGACGACCGCCGGCGTCCGGCTGCTGCGGCCCCTGATCGCGGCGGGTCGCACCGCGCTGACGATCTATGTCGCGCAGACGCTGATCTGCCTGTGGGTGATCTACCCGCCCTGGGGGCTGCGGCTTTATCACCAGCAGGGCTGGGCGTCGCTGATGCTGACCGCCGCTGCGATCGACGCGGCGCTGCTGGTCGGCGCGAACGCCTGGGTTCGCCGGTTCGACATCGCGCCGGTGGAATGGGCGTGGCGCTCGATCCTGGCGGGGCGGCGGCTGGCGTGGCGGCGTGGGGCTCGCGCGCTACCGGCGTGAGCGGGCGCCGCGCCGACCGTGCATGTTCATGCCGCGCGAGACAGCCATGTCCCGTCCCGAAATGTCAGACGCCACCCCTTTTCTCCTCACCATGACGAACCATTCCGGTACAATATGCTTGACTCCGCGTCGTTGATGTGGACATATCACGAACGGGCGGGGAGCAAGCGGGATGCCATCGAGAAAGCGCAGTGACCGCCCGATCGGGCCCGCCGGCAGCATCGTCAGGCCCGGGTCAGCTGGACCGCGGCTGGTCAACAGCCGTGGACTGCGCTGGACCGATGCGGCCGAGGCGAAGTTCCTCGACGCGCTGGCGGCGAGCTGCAACGTCAGCCATGCCGCCCGGGACGCCGGCTTTGGCGGTTATACCGTGTACCGGCGCCGGCGGGTCGACCCAGCGTTCGCGGAGCGTTGGCAAGTCGCGTTGACGATCGGCTATGGCCGGCTGGAAGAACTGTTGCTGCAACGCGCGACGGAGATGCTGGACGGGCATGCGATCGACCCGGACACGCCGATGCCGCCCGTCAACTTCCGCGACGCGCTGACGCTGCTGGCCCAGCATCGAGCGACGGTGACGGGCCCGCCCGTGCAGGGCAAGACCCGGCGAGCGCGCGTGCGCGGGCTGGACGAGGTACGCGCGTCCATCCTGGCCAAGCTGGAAGCGATCGAGGCGAAGCGTCGCAAGGAGGTGGCCGCAAGGTCCGACGATCCGGCCGGTGGTTCGAGCGATCGGCCGACGGCTGGAGGGAACGATGGCGGCGAAGCGTAAGCCGCTACTGGCGCCCGATCTCGATCCGATCGCCTATCTGCGAGCCCTGCCAGATCATCTTCGCCGGGAGGCGCTGGCCCTGCTCGGCGAACAGGAAAGCGAGGCCATCGACCATGCCTGGCGACACTGGGCGCATGACGGCCAGGTCGCGCCGGCGGGTGACTGGGCGACGTGGGTGCTGATCGCCGGACGCGGATTCGGCAAGACGCTGGCGGGGACACGCTGGCTGATCGAGCAGGTGGGCGGGGACACGCCGCTCGCCATCGCGCTGGTCGGCGCGACGCGCGAGGAGGCGCGGCGGGTCATGGTGGAGGGGAATAGCGGCTTGCTGACGGTGGGCGAGCCATGGATCACAAGCTGGGAGCCGAGTCATGGACGGCTCGTCTTCACCAACGGCTCGCACGCGACCATCTTCTCCGGCGCGTCGCCCGATCGCCTGCGTGGGCCGGAGCATCATCTGGCCTGGTGCGACGAACTCGCGAAGTGGAAGAAGGCGCGCGAGACGTGGGAGATGCTGCAGATGACGCTGCGGCTGGGCGACCGCCCGCGCACGCTGGTGACGACGACGCCACGGCCGGGCCCGGTCCTGCGCGCGATCATGGCCGAGCAGGGAACGACCGTGACGCGCGGCCGGACGGCGAACAACCCGCACAGCTCGGCGGCGTGGCGCGCGCGGATGGACGCGCTGTATGGCGGGACGCGGCTGGGCCGGCAGGAGCTGGACGGCGAGCTGCTGCCCGAGGCGGGGGCGCTATGGTCGCCGGCGCTGATCGAGCGGTGCCGCGCGCGCGACGCCGTGCCGTCCATGACGCGGACGCTGATCGCGGTCGATCCACCCGTGGGCGACGGCACCTGCGGCATCGTCGCGGTCGGGCGCGCCGGGGTGACGCCCGGGACGGTGGCGCATGTGCTGGCGGACCACAGCGTGACCGCGCGCTCCCCGGAAGGCTGGGCGCGCGCGGTCGCG
>NZ_CAHJWX010000270.1 GCF_903643065.1 Sphingomonas bacterium
GCTGGACGGGGGACGGCACTAGCTCGCGCCCGCGCCGCCCGCCCGGCCGCGGCGGCTGCGTATAGACCGCGACCACCGCGTGACCGGCCTCGACCAGCGCATCGAGCGTCGGCACCGCGAACGGGGGCGTACCCATGAAGACGATCCGCATGGCAGGAGCTTTGGGGAGCGAATGGCCGCAACACAACCTGCCGTCATCCTGAACTTGTTTCAGGATCCAGGCGGGACGCGCGACATGGGCGCTCCGCCAGATATTGGGCGTCGCGCGTGGATGCTGAAACAAGTTCAGCATGACGAAAGGTGGAGCGCGACCTACATCCACCCCATGGCCTCCCCCGAGATCGAGACGCTGGCGCAGGTGCTCGCCCGCTTGCCCGGGCTGGGTCCGCGCTCGGCGCGGCGCGCGGTGCTGCACCTGCTCAAGCGGCGCGAGGCGGCGCTGGGGCCGCTGCTCGCCGCGTTGCAGGCGGTGGAGGCCAATCTCGCCACCTGCGGCACCTGCGGCAATGTCGACACGGCGAACCCCTGCTCGATCTGCGCCGATCCGCGCCGCGACGCGCGGTCGCTGTGCGTGGTGGAGGAGGTGGCCGACCTGTGGGCGCTCGATCGCGCGCGGCTGTTCCCCGGCCGCTTCCACGTGCTCGGCGGCCGGCTGTCGGCGCTGGAGGGCGTCCGGCCAGAGGACCTGGCGATCGCCACGCTGCTGGCCCGCGTCGAGGCGGGCGGGATCGACGAGGTGGTGCTCGCCACCAACGCGACGCTGGAGGGCCAGACCACCGCCCATTACATCGCCGAGCGGCTGGAGCGTTTCCCGATCCGCCTGACCCAGCTCGCGCACGGCCTCCCGGTCGGCGGCGAGTTGGATTACCTGGACGAGGGCACGCTCGCCCAGGCGCTGCGCGCGCGGCGCCCCGTCGCCTGAGCGCGACGCTTGACGCTCCGCCAGCCCCCACATACCTGCCCGCCATGGCCGTCCTGCCCGTCGTCGAAGTCCCCGATCCCCGCCTCCGCCTCGTCTCGCGTCCCGTCGAGGCAATCGACGACGACGTGCGGGCGTTCGTCGCCGACCTGATCGAGACGATGTACGCCGCGCACGGCATCGGGCTGGCCGCGATCCAGGTCGGCGTCGATCGCCGCATCCTCGTCATCGACCTGCAGGAAGGGCGCGACGCGGAGGACCAGCCGGTCCGCGACCCGCGCGCCTATATCAACCCCGAGCTGGTGTCGGTGTCCGATGACCTGTCCACCTATAACGAGGGTTGCCTGTCGATCCCGGAACAATATGCGGAGGTCGCCCGCCCCGCGCGCTGCCGGCTGCGCTGGCAGGACGAACGGGGCGAGCGGCACGAGGCGGAGCTGGACGGCCTGCTCGCCACCTGCATGCAGCACGAGATCGACCATCTGAACGGCGTGCTCTTCACCGACCACCTCAGCCGCCTCAAGCGCGACATGGTGATGCGCAAGCTGGCGAAGCTCAGGAAGGCTGCTTAGCCCCAGCCATCAACCCCACCGCCACCGCCGCGATCCGCGCCGCGACCAGCGCCGACCCGCGCAGCGCGTCATCCCGCTCGGGCACATACTCCGCCAGCACGGCGCCCGCGAGCGTGCCCCGCGCCGCCAACCCGTGCATCAGGTCGAGCACGTCCTCATAGGTCAGCCCGCCCGGTGTCGGCATCGCCACCGCCGGGAACACCGCCGGGTCGAGCCCGTCCAGGTCGATCGAGAGCACGACACGCGCCCCCGCCGGCAGATGCTCGTCCAGCACCGCGTCCGCGCCGCGCCGGTGCCACTCGCGCGAGCCCACCAGCCGCGAGCCCCAGCCGCGCGCGTCGTGGTGCTGCCACGCCTCGCCCGAGCCGAGGCCGCGGATGCCGATCTGCACCATGCCGGTCACGTGCGGCAGCTCGCTCGCGCGGCGCATCGGCGAGCCATAGCCCTGCGCCTCGCCCCGGATCACGTCCGCCCAGTCGACATGCGCGTCGACCTGCACGACGGTCACGTCGCCCGTCCCCGCGAAGCCGGCGATCACCGGGATCGGCACCGAATCGTCGCCGCCCAGCACCAGCGGCACCGCGCCCGCCGTCAGTGCCTGCGCCACCGCGTCGCGGATGCGCGCACGATTGCCCTTGGCGTCGCCGGGCCGCGTCCGCACGTCGCCCACGTCGATCCCGATCGCCTCGATCGGCCGGTCGGGCGTGACCAGCGTCGCGCCCAGGTCGAAGTCGTGCTGCTTGAGCTGCCCCGCGAACAGCCGGGACGCCGCGCGGATCGCGCCCGGCGCGCCCGCCGAATGGCTCGCTTCCGCCGGATCATAGGGCGTCGCCTCCGCCGCGCCGAGCACGCAGACCTGGCCGGGCCGCAGATCGGACAGCACGCCCACGGGCAGGCCCATCAGCGTCGGATAGGTGAGGGGGATGCGTCGCGCCATGGACCGCTCAACCCGTCAGCCGCGCTGTTGTGCCAGCACCTGATATGCCATCACCGCCGTGGCGACGGCGGCGTTGAGGCTGTCCGCCTTGCCCAGCATCGGGATTCTGACCAGCAGGTCGCACGCCGCCGCCAGTTCGGCCGGCAGGCCCTGCGCCTCGTTGCCCGTCAGCAGGAAGCTGGGTGCCGCATAGCGCGCGGCGCGATAGTCGGTGGCGGTGTCGAGGCTCAGCCCGACGAGCTGCCCCGGCCCGCCGCGCAGCCAGGCGTGGAAGTCTGGCCATTCGGCGCGGACCACCGGCACGGTGAACAGCGCCCCCATGCTCGCGCGCACCGCCTCGACGCCGAAAGGATCGACGCACTCGCCGATCAGGATCAGCCCGCCCGCGCCCACCGCGTCGCCGGTGCGCAGGATGGTGCCCAGATTGCCCGGATCGCGCAGCCGCTCGGCGACCAGCCAGATGCCCGCGCGCGTCCGGTCGAGCGCATGGAGCGGCGTGTCCCACGCCTCGAACACGCCGACGACGGTCTGCGGATTGTCCTTGCCCGACAGCTTGGCGAGGATGGCGGGCGTCGTCTCGATCGCCTCGCCCCCTGCCGCCTCGACCGCCTCGATCAGCGCGCGGACGAGCGGATGGCTCGCGTCGGTGAAGAACAGCAGCGCCGGCACGCGGCCCGCCTCGCGCGCCTCGGTCAGGATGCGCAACCCCTCCGCCAGGAATCGTCCCGCCTCGCGCCGATGCCGCTTGTCGCGCAGTGACTGGGCATGCTTGACGAGGGGATTGGAAAAGGCGGTGACGAGGCGCGGCACGCCCGTCAGCGGCCGGGTGGCGCGGGCGGCGGCACGCTCGCGCTATCGCCGGGAACGGTGAGGAAGCTGGTCAGATACGCCGGCAGCGCCCGCCGCCGATCCGCCTGTTCGGCCATCGACTGCGCGGCGGGAACGAAGCGCGGCCGATAGCCGGGCGCCGGCGGCACGGCATAGGTCCGCCCGAACGTCCCGGGCGCGTTCGGGACGTGCCGCAGCGGCGCGTCACCCGCCGCCTTCAGCCCGGCGGTCATCGACTCCATCCCGTCGGCGCACAGCACCGGATCGTCGCGGCGCCGCGTCGCGGTGGCGCTTTCCCAGGCCAGCGAGAGGGAACCGATCGTCATCCGCGTCGACCGGGGCAGGCCACGCAGGAACGCCACCAGCGGCTGGTTCTGCGCGAACAGCTGCCGCCGCCGATGCTCCGGCGCGGTCGCGTCGGCGCAGCGGACGCCGTCCAGCCGCACCAGGTCGATCGCGTAGACGAAGTAGAGCGCGGCGCTCTGCTTGATCTGATCGCCCTGTCGCCCCGGCAGCGCGGTGCCGACGCGCCAGAGGTCGGTCATGTACGCAAAGGCGACCAGGAAGCCCGCGCCGTTGAACAGCCGGTCTCGTTCCCAGTTCAGGTCCAGCTCCGCCTGCGCGCCGTCGCTCACCCCGGCCAGCCGCCGGGACAGCGCGGCGCCATCGTCGCGCGCCACCATCGCATCGAGCGCGGCCACGTCCGTCGGCATGGGCTGGCCCACGATCGCGCGCGACAGCCGCGCCCGGAGGTCGTCGG
>NZ_CAHJWX010000271.1 GCF_903643065.1 Sphingomonas bacterium
CGGCTTGCGGCACGCCGGGCACAGCCGCCGCACCAGCCGCTGCGCCACCACCGCGCGCAAGGTGGAGGCGAGCAGGAACGGCTCGACGCGCATGTCGCGCATCCGGGTGATCGCGCCGGCGGCGTCGTTGGTGTGGACGGTCGACAGCACCAGATGGCCGGTGAGCGACGCCTGCACCGCGATCTCGGCGGTCTCGCGGTCGCGGATCTCGCCGACCATGACCGTGTCCGGGTCTTGGCGCAGGATCGCGCGCAGGCCGGCGGCGAAGGTCAGCCCGACCTTGGGATTGACCTGGGTCTGCCCCACGCCGTCGACCGCATATTCGACCGGGTCCTCCACGGTCAGGATGTTGCGCGTGCCGTCGTTGAGCCCGCGCAGTGCGGCATAGAGCGTGGTGGTCTTGCCCGACCCGGTCGGGCCGGTGACGAGCACGATGCCGTTGGGCTCGGCCAGCGCGTCGGTGAGCAGCCGCAGCATCGCCGGCGCCATGCCCAGCGCCGGCAGGTCGATCCCGGCATTGTCCTTGTCCAGGATGCGCAGCACCACGCGCTCGCCCGCACGCGCCGGCAGCGTCGAGACGCGCACGTCGAGCAGCTTGCCACCCAGCGTCAGCCCCATGCGCCCGTCCTGCGGCACGCGGCGCTCGGCGATGTCGAGCCGCGCCATCACCTTGACGCGGCTGACCACCACCGGCGCGACATGCGGCGGCATGCGCAGCGTCTCGCGCAGCACGCCGTCGATCCGCATCCGCACCACCAGACCGCTCTCATAGGGTTCGATATGGATGTCCGACACGCCGTTGCGCGCGGCGTCGGCGATGATGCCGTTGATGAGCCGGATCGCGGGCGCGTCGTCGGCGGTATCGAGCAGGTCCTCGGCGGACGGCAGCCCGGTGGCGAGGCTGTCCAGCTCGTCGCCCATGCCGACGGCGGCGAGCGCGGTCGCCTGCCCGTCCATCGCATAGGCGTCCGACAGCAGGCGATCGAACGCGGGCGGGGCGATTACGGCGACCGCGAACGGCCGGCCGAGCACGCGGCGAACCTCGATCAGCGCCTTGGGATCGGCACCCTCGCGCAGCGCGACGGTGAGCTGCTCCCCACGCGCGGGATCGATCGCGACGCCGAACTTGCGGGCGAAGAGGTAGGGGAGCGGGGCGGGTGGAAGGAAGTCACCCTCACCCTTCCCACTCGCTTCGCGAGCGGGCCCCTTCCCTCTCCCATCGGGAGAGGGAAACAGCTCGCCGTCAGGCGAGCGAAAAGGGTGAGGGTGACTGGCCAATTACTGTTTCCTCCCCGGCGTTGCGCGCACCACCGGCACGCCGACGCGGGGGTCGTCGATGTTGCCCGGCAGCGGCGCGGGCGGGATCGGCGGGGCGGCGTTCATGTAATCGCGCACGAGCTGGTCGATCGAGGGCTCCTCGCCAGGCGCCTGCTGGCCCTCCTGCAACCGCAGCTGACCATAGCGCTGCTCCGCCAGCCGCCGGGCATCGTCGGCCGTGTGCAGGATGGTCGGGCGGATGAAGATCATCAGGTTGGTCTTGTCGCGCGTGCGCGCCTTTGACTTGAACAGGTTGCCGACGACGGGGAGGTCGCCGAGCAGCGGGATTTTCTCGATCGTGCGTCGTTCCTCGTCCGACAGCAGCCCGCCGATATAGCCGATCGCGCCGTCCTCCAGCACGAGCGTGTTCTCCACCTCGCGCTTGTTGAGGATCAGGTCCGAATTGTCGTTCGAGACCGGGCCCGCGATCGAGCTGACCTGGATGTGGATCGACAGCTTGATCGAGCCGGACGAGTTGACCTGCGGCCGGATGTCGAGCCCGATGCCGACATTCTCGCGCTGCGTGGTGCGGAACGCGTTGTCGAAATTGGTCGACAGCGCCTGGCCGGTGGTGATCGGCACTTCCTGCCCGACCAGGCTGTGCGCCTCCTGATTGTCGAGCGTGACGAGGTGCGGCACCTGGAGCAGGTTGGAGGTGGTGTCGCTCTTCACCGCGTTGATGATCGAGGCGAAGATCGTGTCGCCGATGGTGCCGCCGAACCCCGCGAAGCCGCCGGACGTGCCCAGGATCGAGGTGATGGCCGACTGCGCGAGCTGGTTGGACACGGTCGTGTCGGTGCCGACGATGACCGAACTGCCGTTGATGGTCGTCGTCGTAGTCGCCAGCTGGCGTGCGCCGATCGCGCCAGCGATCTGGAGGATGTTGGGGGCGGTGTTGGTGAAGGTGGACGCGGCGAACGCGCCGCCGGAGGGATTGGCGAGCAGGAACTGCGCGCCGAGCCGGTTCACCGTCGCGTCCGACACCTCGGCGACGATCGCCTCCACGAGCACCTGCTGGCGGCGCGTGTCGAGCTGGCGCACCACCTCGGCGAGCTGGCGCTGCACCTCGCCGGGCGCGGCGATCACGATTGCGTTGGCGCCGGCGAAGCGGGTGACGACTACCGCCGCGCGGCCCTGGGTCGAGATCGCCGCCTGACCGTTGGCCCCGCCCGTCGTCGCGGCGGGCGTCGACACCGGCTGCTGCTGCTGCTGGAAGGGGGCGATCGCCCCGGTCGAGGTGCCCGTGCCCGTGCCGCTGGTCGTCGAGCCGAAGTTCGCGCGGCTGAGCGGCGTGGCGCTCGGCTGTTCGGGCGCCTGGCCGACCAGCTGCTGGAGCACGGGGAGGAGCTGCTCGGCGTCGGCGTTCTCCAGGAAAACGACCTTGATCTGCGTCCCGTTGCGCGCCTGCGTGTCCAGCTGTTGCGCGACGCCGACGAGGCGCGACACGGTGGCCGGATCGCCACGCAGCGCGATCGAGTTGGAGCCCTCCACCGCCACCACCGACACACCCGCGCCCGGCGTGATGCCGCCACCGCCGGCCTGGCCGCTCCCCGACAATGCCTGGAGCGCGGTCGCGACCTCGCGCGCGCTGGCGTTCCGGAGCAGCACGACGCGGGTGGCGGCGCTGTCCGCGTCGACACGCGCCAGCACCGCGCGGACGCGGCGGATGTTGTCGGCGAAGTCGACGATCACCAGGCTGTTGCCCGCGCGATTGGCGCTGACGGAGCCTTGTTGCGAGATCAGCGGGCGCACCGTGTCGAGCGCCGACTGCGCGTCGACCTGGCGCAGGCGCACGATCTCCGTGACGAAGCTGTCGCGGCTCGCCCCCGCGCTGCCCACCCGGCTCGGCTGCTGCGCGGCGTTGTCGAGCGGCTGGACGCGCAACGCGCCGTTCGCGGCGGGCACCGCGACGAGGTTGTTGGCGCGCAGCGTCGACAGGAAGATCTCGAAATATTGCGACTGGCTGAGCGGGTGGTCGGTGACCACGGTCACCTTGCCCTGCACGCGGCTGTCGATGATGATCGTGCGGCCGGTGACCTTGGCGGCATCGGCGATGAAGGCGCGGATGTCGGCGTCGCGGACGTTGAGCGTCGTCTGCGCGAGCACGGGGGCGGGCGCGGCGAGGAGGATGGTGGCGAGCATCGCTACCCGCCACGTCAAACCACCGAAGAGGCGCCCCCCAAGCCGTTCGCCCCGAGCGAAGTCGAGGGGTTTGCCCGCGCGCAAGGGTGCCTCGACTTCGCTCGGCACGAACGGATGGGGACGGCTCGGCACGAACGGGCCGGGGACGCTCGGCACGAACGGATGGGGGGCTCTCCGCACGAACGGAGCGGGAGCGCCCGGCACGGACCGACCCAGAGGGAAGCGCCGCCTCATGGCTGCGGCGCCACTTGCAGGCTGAGCGGCACGGGCTGGCCGCCGCGTTCCACCAGGATCGGGATGGAGCCGCCGCCCTTGAAGTCGCTCGCGACGCGATCGAGGTCGGCGACGTCGCCCACCGGCCGGCCGCCGATCGACGTCACCACGTCGCCCTCGCGCAGCCCCGTGCGGCGGAACAGCTCGCCCGTCCCCTGCGAGCGGACCACCAGCCCGGAGACGCGGCCGCCGTCGAGGCGCGGGATGAAGCCGATCTCGTCGCGGATACGGCTGGCGGGCACGCCCGCGTTCGGGGGGGGCGCCGGCAGGGCACC
>NZ_CAHJWX010000272.1 GCF_903643065.1 Sphingomonas bacterium
GGCCGAGGCGGTCGCCGCGATCGGCCGGCTCGACACGATCGACCGGGCGGCCTGCCGCGCCCGCGCCCGCGCGCGGTTCGGCGTCGAGCGGATGACCGACCACTATATCCGCCTCTACGGCCGGCTGCTCGCCGGTCATCGCGGGTGAACGGCGGTCTCCGCCTGATCGCTCGACCGCCGCTTCCGCCGGTGGTCCTTGCCGACGATCAAACAGCCACCATTTCAATGCATTAACCACATTATAACGACCAGATTGAAAGCCACGTCACCGATGTTGAAGCTGAAGACCGTCGGACTACCCCGCCGTACCCAGGCCGAGCGCAGCGCGGCGACGCGCACGCGCATCCTGGAGGCGGCGATCGCCAGCCTGTATCGCCACGGCTATGGCGCCACCACCACCGTCATGGTCGCCGCCACCGCCAAGGTGAGCCGTGGCGCGATGCTGCATCATTTTCCCAGCAAGGCGGACCTGATGCTGGCGACGCTGGCCGAGGTCATGCAGCGCTCGGCCGCCAACTTCCAGGCCGCCGCGAGCCGGATCGACGATGCCTGGGAACGCTATGCCGCGCTGCCCGACCTGCGGCTCGAATCGGCGCTGGAACCGGCGGGCGTCGCGTTCATGGAGATCATGGTCGGCGCGCGCAGCGACGAGGCGGTGAGCGAACGCCTCGACGAGTTCCGCGTGCGGCTCGCGCCGCGTCCCGCGCAGCGCATGGCGGATTGGGCGCGCGCCTCGGGCGTCGAGGTCACCGATCGCGATCAGGCGGTGTCGCGCACGGTCTCGCTGGCGATCCTTGGCCTCGCCATCCAGAAACAGGTGCTGCCCGGGATCGACACGGAAGAGGTGCTGACCGTGCTGCGCGACCTGAAGCGGGGGGCGATGGAGCCGGCCGGGCATTGAACCGTTAGGCTAGCGTGATCGGCGCGCTTGCACATTCCACGGCTCCCCGGACGACCGCCCACGCGGCATTCGCGACCGCGCTGGCCGGCTTCGACCGCGCCCGTCCCGTCACCGTGCTCGGCCATTTCGACGCGGACGGGCTGGCGGCGACCGCGATCCTGGTCCGCGCGCTGCGGGCGGCCGGGTGGCGGGCCGAGCCGCGCGTCACCGGCAAGGGCGAGACGCCATGGGACGAGCCGATCGCCGGCGAGCTGGCGCGGGCGGATCTGGGCGGGCTGATCGTCACCGACCTCGGCACCCGCGCGGACCCGGTCGCGCCGGGCGTACCGACCGTCGTGATCGATCACCATCTGCCGACCGGTCTCGCGCCGGGCGCCACGGTGGTGAGTGGCAACGGCCTGGTTCCCGAGCCGACCTCGGCGCTCCTCGCCTGGTGGTGCGCCGGTGCGCTGGGCGACCAGGCGGACCTGCTCTGGCTCGCCGCGCTGGGGCTGGTCGGCGACATGGCGGCGCGTTTCCCCGAACTCGACGAGGCGGAGGCGCGCTGGGGCAAGACCGCGATCAGGGATGCGGTGTCGCTGGTCAACGCCCCGCGCCGCACGGCCAGCGCCGACGCCTCCCCCGCGCTGGCGCTGCTGCTGCGCGGCGACGGCCCCAAGGTAGTGACCAAGGCGGACAGCCCCGAGCGCGACGCGCTGGTCGCCGCCAAGGCGGAGGTCCGCGACGCGGTGGAGGCCGCGCGCCGCGTACCCCCGCGCGTCGCCGGCGATGTCGCGCTGATCCGCTTCGACTCGCCCTGCCAGATCCACCCGCTGATCGCGCAGCAATGGCGCGGGCGGCTCAAGGACAAGATCGTGCTCGCCGCCAACACCGGCTATCGTCCCGGCTGGGTGCATTTCGCCGCGCGCTCGGCGCGGGGGCAGAACCTGGTCGATTTCCTGCGCGACCACCGTCCGCCCGGCGCCGACAGCCGCTATGGCAACGGTCATGCCCAGGCGACCGGCGGCGCGCTCCGCCCCGCCGACTGGAATGCGTTCGTCACGGGCCTCGGCCTCCCCGACCAGCAGGTGCCCGCATGACCAGACCGCTCCGCCTCGGCTTTCCCGTCAAGGTCATGGGGCGGCAGGGCCTCAAGACGCAGGACACGCGCCGCTGGCAGAAGAACCCGCATCTCAAATGCTCGCTGGAGCTGCTCGACAGGGTGCTCGACTATCTCGCCGCCGAGCGGCTCGACATGTACCGGCTGTCGTCGGACATCGCGCCCTATGCGACGCATCCCGACATGCCGCAATTCCATGCGATGGTCGCCGACAGCGACGCGGAGCTGCGCGCGTTCGGCGCCAAGGCCAGGGCGCTGGACATTCGCCTGTCCTTCCACCCGTCCCAATATGTCCTGCTCAACTCGCCCGACCCGGAGCTGACGCGCAAGTCGATCTGGGACCTGTCGAGCCAGGCCGAGATGCTCGACCGCATGGGGCTGGACGACGAGGCGGTGATGGTGACGCATGTCGGCGGCGTCTATGACGACCGCGAGGCGAGCCGCGTGCGCTGGATCGAGGGGTTCGAGGCGTGTCCCGAGCACGTCCGCCGGCGGCTGGTGCTGGAGAATGACGATATCCGCTTCGACGCGGCCGACGCGCTGTGGATCCACGAGCGGACCGGCGTCCGACTGGTGTTCGACTATCAGCATTTCTGGTGCCTCAACCTGCAGGGGCTGGACATGCGCGAGACGCTGGAGCGGTTCCTGGCGAGCTGGCCCGCCGGGGTGCGGCCCAAGCTGCACTTCTCCAGCCCGCGCACCGAGCTGCACGAGCTGAAGCAGAAGATCACGCCCAAGCAGCGCGCCGCCGCCAAGGCCGGCACCGCCAAGGCGCGCAAGGGCGAGCTGCTCAAGGGGCCGGTCAAGGCCACCGCGCGCGTCAAGACGGTGCTGCGGCCGCCGATCTGGACGGGGCATGCCGACTTCACCAACCCGTTCGAGTTCGCCACCTTCATGCGGATGGCGCACGGGCTGGAGTTCGACGTGATGATGGAAGGCAAATCCAAGGACCTATCGCTGCTGCGCCTGCGCCCCGACCTGTTGCGCTTCGCCCCCGATGTCGCGGCGCGGTTCGGGATCACCGCCGCCGATGCCGGTCGGCTGGCGACGGACGAGGCGGCGCTGGAGCGTGGCGTCGACGCGGAAGAAGAGGCGGACGTCGACGAGGGCGCGCAACTGCTCGCGGCGGAGTAGCGCCGATGCCGGATTTGTGGAAGGACGGACACGACGAAGGGAGGACGACGATGCGCCGCGACGCGCTGACGACCAGGCTGGAACAACATCTGCCGTTGACGTCCTCGGAGCGCCGGGCGCTGGAGACGCTGGCGCAACGCGAACGCCGGCTCAAGCCGGGCGAGACGCTGATGATCCAGGATCAGCCCAACGACCAGCTGTTCATCGTCCAGCAGGGCTGGGTCCATTCGGCGCGAACCCTGGTCAACGGGGCGCGGCAGATCGTCGGCTTCCATTACGCCGGCGACCTGATCGGCACGTCGTCCATCGCCTGGACGATCGCGACCAACACGGTGACCTCGGTCGGCGACTCGATCGTGTCCGAACTGGCCAAGGCGGCGCTGGGGCGGATGTTCGAACAGGAGCCGCGACTGGCGGCGACGCTGTACGCGATCGCGGCGGCGGACTCCGTCGCGATGGGCGACCGGCTGACGTCGGTCGGGCGGATGGGCGCGGTGGAGCGGCTGTCGCTGATGCTGCTCGACATATTGGCGAGGCTGCGGGTGACGGCCGGCGGCATCGTCGACTCGTTCGACCTGCCGCTGACCCAGCAGGATATCGGGGACGCGGTGGGGCTGACCAAGGTCCATGTCAGCCGCACGTTCGGCGAGATGGAGCGGCGCGGCCTGATCGCGCGCTCGGGCCGGCGGGTGCGCGTGCTCCAGGAGCGCGAGCTGACCGCGATGACCGGCTTCATCGACCGTCACGGCGTGATCGCCACCGACTGGATCCCGGCGCCGCACGCGACCGCCGAGGCGGCCTGATCCGCTCCGGCGGCTTGCCCGGGGGATGTCAGCCCTCGTGGCCGCTCCGCCGCCGGCCGTAGAGC
>NZ_CAHJWX010000273.1 GCF_903643065.1 Sphingomonas bacterium
CTCGCCGCTCGCCGCGACGCGTACCGTCAGGTCGGCGCCGCCCAGCGCCGCCGCCGCGACATAGCCGTCACCGCCATTGTTGCCGGGCCCGCACAGGATCAGCACCTCGCGGCCGGCCGCCAGGCGCCGGACGGCGAGCGCGATGCCCTCTCCGGCGCGGGTCATCAGCTCGAACAGGTCGATGCCCGAGGCCTGCTCCGCTCCCTTCATCGCCGACGCCGTCAGGATCGGCCGGCCGTCGATCGGGATCATCCCTGCTTCACGGTCGGGAGCCGGCGGGCGGGGCTAGATATCGGCATAGACCGACGTCTCCGCCGTCGCGCCGGGATGCGTCACCGCGCCCGCATAGGCGGGGCCGACGGTGCGGGCGTAGCGCCACAGCGCGCCCGAGCCATAGCCATGATCCGGCGCCCGCCACCGCGCCCGTCGCGCCGCCAGCACCTCGTCCGTCACCTGGAGGTCGATTGTGCCCGCCGCCGCGTCGATCCGGATCAGGTCGCCGTCCTCGACCAGCGCGATCGGGCCGCCATCGGCCGCCTCCGGCCCGACATGGCCGATGCAGAAGCCGCGCGTCGCGCCGGAGAAGCGGCCATCGGTGATCAGCGCCACCTCGCCGCCCATCTGCTGGCCATAGAGCGCGGCGGTGGTGGACAGCATCTCGCGCATGCCCGGCCCGCCCCTGGGCCCCTCATAGCGGATCACCAGCACCTCGCCCGGCGCGAACCCGCGCGACTGGACGCAGGCAAAGGCATCTTCCTCGCGGTCGAATACCCGCGCCGGACCCTCGAAGTCCAGCCGCTCCAGCCCGGCGACCTTGACGATCGCGCCATCGGGCGCCAGCGACCCGCGCAGGCCCACGACGCCGCCGGTCGGCGTGATCGGCGCGTTCCAGGCATGGATCACCTTCTGGTCTGGGTTCCACGTCACCTCGTCGATGTTCTCGGCGAGCGTGCGGCCGGTGACCGTCAGGCAATCACCGTCGAGCAGCCCGCCCGCCAGCAGCGTCTTCATCACCATGTAAACGCCGCCGGCCTCGTGCATGTCCCGCGCGACGTACCGGCCACCGGGCTTGAGGTCGGCGAGCCAGGGCACCTGCGCGAAGGCGCGCGCGACGTCGTGGAGGTCGAACGCGATCCCCGCCTCGTTCGCCATCGCCGGCAGATGCAGCGCGGCGTTGGTCGAGCCGCCCGTCGCCGCGACCACGCGCGCGGCGTTCTCGAAGGCGGCGCGGGTGCAGATGTCGCGCGGCCGCAGCTGGCGTTCCACCAGCTCCATCACCTGCGCGCCCGCCGCGACCGCGATCTGCTCGCGCGAAGCGTAGGGCGCCGGCACCATGTTGCTGTTGGGCAGCGACAGGCCGATCGCCTCGCCGACACAGGCCATGGTGTTGGCGGTGAACTGGCCGCCGCACGCGCCGTCGCCGGGGCACGCGACCTTTTCCAGCGCGGTGAGCTCGGCCAGCGGACAGCCGCCGGCGGCGTGGCGCCCGACCGCCTCGAACACGTCGACCACCGTCACGTCGCGGCCCTCGAACCGGCCGGGCAGGATGGAGCCGCCATAGACGAAGATCGAGGGCACGTTCAGCCGCAGCATCGCCATCATCATGCCCGGCAGCGACTTGTCGCACCCCGCGAAGCCGACCAGCGCATCATAGCAATGGCCGCGCACGGACAGCTCGACCGAGTCCGCGATCACCTCGCGGCTGACCAGCGACGCCTTCATCCCCTGGTGCCCCATGGCGATGCCGTCGGTGACGGTGATGGTATTGAACCGGCGCGGCATCCCTCCACCCTGGACCACGCCGGCCCGCGCGGCGTCGGCCTGCGCGTCGAGCGTCGTGTTGCACGGCGCGCTGTCGTTGCCGGCGCTGGCGAGCCCCACGAAGGGCTTGGCGATGTCCTCCTCGGCGATGCCCATCGCGTAATAATAGGAGCGGTGCGGCGCGCGCTCGGGGCCGAGCGACACGTGGCGCGACGGCAGGCGGCTCTTGTCGAAGCGGGACATGATCCCCTGTTCGCACATTCGTCCCCGCTTGGGGAGGGTCAGAGCGCCTCCAGCGCCTTTGCCACGCCGTCCATCGTGAACGGCTTCATCAGCGTCGGGCGCCCCCGGAAGCGATCGTCGACCGACTCCTCCGTGCCGCCGGTCGCGAACACGAAGGGGATGTCGCGGCGCGCGAGCGCCTCGGCGACGGGCGTGCTCTTCTCGCCACCGCGCAGGTTCACGTCCAGGATCGCCGCGTCCACCCCACCCCGCTCGATCAGCGCCAGCGCGCCCGCGACCGTGTCGGCGGTGCCGGCGGGACGCTTGTCGAGCACCTCCAGGAAATCCTCCAGCATCATCGCGATCAGCGGTTCGTCCTCGACGATGAGGATCTGTTGCGGCCCCGTCATGACCGTGTTCGTAGCGGGCGATCGTCGTGATTCCAAGCGATTACGCCACCGGCGCCAACGCGTCGCGCGCGGCCTCCGCGAGCTGCTGGACGGAAAACGGCTTGGCGAGGAACTGGACGTGATTGAGGTCGATCGAGCGGCGCAGCTGCTCCTCGGCATAGCCCGACATGAACAGGACCGGCAGCCCCGGATAGCGTTCGCGCGCATGGCGGACCATGGTCGGCCCGTCCATCGTCGGCATCACCACGTCGGAAATGAGCAGGTCGGGCCGTCCATGCTGCGTCAGCATGTCCAGCGCCGCCTCGCCATTGTCGGCGGTAAGCACGTGATAGCCCTGCCGCGTCAGCGCCCGTTCGGCGACGGCGCGGACCATCGCCTCGTCCTCGACGAGCAGCACCGTGCCCGTGCCCCAGGTCTCGGCCGGTTTGCTCGCCGCGCGGCGGACGACGGGCGCGGTGGCGCCGGCGGCGTGGACGGGGAGGTAGATGGTGAAGCGCGCGCCCTGCCCCGGCGGGTTATCCGCGAAGATCCACCCGCCCGATTGCTTGACGATGCCATAGACGGTCGACAGCCCCAGCCCCGTGCCCTTGCCCATTTCCTTGGTGGTGAAGAACGGCTCGAAAATCTTGCCGACGATGTCCGGCGGGATGCCCGCGCCGGTGTCCTGCATCACCAGCGCGGTATAGTCTGCGGGGGGGAGCACGTCGTTGCCGAGCGCGCGCACCTCGGCGGCGGTGACCGCTTCCGTGCGGATCGTCAGCACGCCGCCCTTCGGGTTCGCCTGGAGGATCGCGTCGCGTGCGTTGACCGCGAGGTTGACGACGACCTGCTCCAGTTGGCCCGGATCGGCGCGCACCGCGCCGAGCGCGCGGCCGTGATGCACGTCCAGCCTCACCGTCTCGCCCATCAGCCGCTTCAGCAGGTTCGACACCTCCGCGACGACGTCGGGCAGCTGCAGCACCTGCGGGCGCAGCGTCTGCTGTCGGCTGAAGGCGAGCAGCTGGCGGGTCAGCCCGGCGGCGCGGTTCGAGTTGATCCGGATCTGCTGGATGTCGTCATGATCGGAATCGCCGGGCGAATGACGCATCATCATCAGGTCGCAATGGCCGATGATCGCGGTCAGGATGTTGTTGAAATCGTGCGCGACGCCGCCCGCGAGCTGGCCCACCGCCTGCATCTTGGTCGCCTGCGCCACCTCGCGCTTCAGCCGCGTCTCCTCCGCATTGTCCTTGAGGCTGAGCAGCACGACGGCGTCGCCCAGGCCCCGCGCGCCGGCGATGGTGAGCGCGACCGGCTCGTCGGGATGGTTCTTCAGGCGAACCGCCATATCGGCGGAATGGGTTGCGCCGCCGGCGAAGCGCCGGACCGCATCGGCGACCGCCGCCTTGTCCTCACGCGACACGAGGTCGCCGGGGTACAGCGGCGGATGCGCGGGATCGACCTGGCCGGCGCGCATGAAGGCGTCGTTCATCTGCAGGAAGCGTCCGTCGCGATCGACCAGCGCCATGCCGAACGGAAGCAGCGACACGAGGCTGCGCACGGGCGCGCCGGCGCCGGCGCCGATCGCGGGTGACGCCGCCCCGCCCTCGTCGAGCAGCACGGCC
>NZ_CAHJWX010000274.1 GCF_903643065.1 Sphingomonas bacterium
GGCGGCGGCGGCGCGCGCGGGCGTGATATAGCCGTTCGCCGCCATCTCGCGCAGCACATAGGCGCGCCGCTCCAGCGCGCGGTCGGGGTGGCGCAACGGATCATAGTTGGACGGCCCCTTGGGCAGGATCGCCAGGTACGCGACCTGCGCCAGGCTGAGCTCGGCAGGCTCCTTGTCGAAATAGGCGTGCGCCGCGGCCTCGACCCCGAACGCGTTGCGGCCCAGCGCGATCTGGTTGAGGTACAGTTCCAGGATCTGCGGCTTGGTGAGCGTCATCTCGATCCGATAGGCCAGGATCGCCTCGCGCAGCTTGCGCGCGTAGCTCCGTTCGTTGCCGACCAGCAGGTTCTTGGCGACCTGCTGCGTGATCGTCGACGCGCCGCGCGGACGCTTGTTGGAGGTCAGATTGTCCCAGATCGCCGAGGCGACGCCGGGGAAGTCGACGCCGTGATGGCGGAAGAAGGTCTTGTCCTCCGCCGAGATGAACGCGGCGACCAGCAGCTTGGGATATTCGTCGAAGGACAGCTCCACCCGCCGCTCGCGCGCATAGGATTGCAGCGGCATGCCGGTGTCGTCGCGGATGTTGGTGGGCAGCGGCGCCTCATAGGTGCGCAGCTGATCGACCGACGGCAGGTCGCGCGCGAACGCGAACCACCCGGCGGCGACCAGCAGCCCCAGCGCCAGCGCCAGCCAGGCGGCGAGCCGGCCCAGGCGGCGCACCCAGCGGGAACGAAGGAAGGGGAGGGTGGCCATGCGCGGCGCGGCAATTAGCAGCCGTCATCCGCTGCGTCACCCCGGCCCGACCCGAGGTGACCAGGACGTCACCGCGCCGCCATCCGCCGCGCGAAATGCGCCTCCACCGCGTGCTCGACGCTCTCCGCCACCCGTTCCCGGCCGTCGGCGCTGTCAAGGAACGCCGCGTCGGCGGGATTGGAGATATAGCCGGTCTCGAACAGCACCGATGGCAGGTCGGGCGCCTTGAGCACCATCAGCGACGCCATGCGATGGAACTGCGCCTTGACCGGGATCAGCGGCCTGGCCTCGCGCCCCAGCAGCCGGGCGAAGCCGGCGGACGCGTTCATCGTCTCGCGCTGGGTCAGGTCGATCAGGATCGACTGGACGTCCGCGCCGGCGCCGCCCAGGTCGACGCCGCCGATCACGTCCGCCTTGTTCTCGCGGGCGGCGAGCCGCGCGGCCTCCTTGTCCGACGCGACCTCCGACAGGGTATAGGCCGACGCGCCGGTCGCGTCCTCGCTGCCCGTGCTGTCGCAATGGATCGACAGGAACAGGTCCGCGTGCAGCCGCCGCGCGATGCCGAACCGCTCGCGCAGCACCAGGAACCGATCGTCCTCGCGGGTCAGCGCGACGCGGACCCGGCCCGACGCGGCGAGCTGCTCGCGAATCGCCCTGGCGATCTTGAGCGTCACGTCCTTCTCGCGCAGCCCGGTGACCGGGTTGATCGCGCCGGGGTCGATGCCGCCATGGCCGGGATCGATCACCACCAGCGGCTTGCCCGGCTCCCCCGTGACGCGCGGCAACGGCCCGGCCTTGACGCGCGGCGGCACCAGCCGCGTCACCCTGTACCGCGAGCCGCCGGACAGGCGGAGCGGGAGATAGGTCGACCAGCCCGCCTCGCCGGCGGCGGCGAAGGCGGCCCGCGACACCGGCCGCAACTGCAGCACCAGCGTGCGGCCACCGTCCTGGAAACCGGCGTCGCCCACCACCGTCGGCCCGGTGAGGTCCAGCGCGAAGCGCGTGCCGCCGTCGCGGCGCGACTGGGTGACGCGCGCGACCGGGTCGTCCAGCAGTTCGTCATCGCCCGCGCGGTCGGGTGTCGCGCCGCGTACCTGGACCAGGATCTGGCGCGCGCCGGCCGCGACGAGGCTGGCGGCATCCGTCACCGGCGCGTCGAATCGGATCACCATGCGCCCCTGATCCAGCCGGACGTCGCGCACGGCGGCGGCATCGACGGACACGCCCGTCCCGCCCAGCATCAGCGCCAGCACCAACCGCCAGCCATGCCATGCCCGCCGGCACCGCATCCACACCCTGCGCATCTCGGTCGAACCCCCCCGTGGCGCTTGACGTCAGCTGTCCTTAATGAAGCGTTAATCCGGTTCCGGCCCGGGAGCGTCGTGTCGGCCAGTTGCGGACGGCGGCGCGCGATGCTAGCGATGTGGATAACGCCCGCGCGCCGTCTCGATGTCGGCCGTCGCGCCCGCGCCATTCGGTCGCCGTCCCGGCGGCCAGCCAGGTTGACGCCCCCATGACGCTTTCCCGCCATTCGCTGACCTGCCAGGCTTCGGCCGGCGGGCGCGCGGGCGCGGCGTCGGACGGGCCAGACATTCCACCCATCCGCGGCGCCATCGCCGCCCCCATCGAACGCGCGTGCTCGCCTCCGGGCCGACGCCGCGCGTGGAGACACGTTCATGACCACTCGCATGCTGATCGATGCGCGCCACCGGGAAGAGACCCGCGTCGCGGTCGTCAAGGGTAACCGGATCGAGGAATTCGATTTCGAGAGCGCCGAGCGCAAACAGCTCAAGGGCAACATCTATCTCGCCAAGGTGACGCGCGTCGAGCCGTCGCTCCAGGCCGCGTTCATCGACTATGGCGGCAACCGCCACGGCTTCCTCGCATTCAGCGAGATCCATCCCGACTATTACCAGATCCCCAAGGAGGATCGCGACGCGCTGTTGCGCGAGGAGGCCGAGCACGCCGCCGAGGAAGCCGCGCTGCGCGCCGAGCACGACGCGGACGACGACGACCGCGACGACACCGACGCCGACGATCTTCAAGTCGACGATCTTCAGGCCGACGATATCCAGGCCGACGAGGACGACCAGTTCGGCGACGACGACCCGGATCAGGCCGACGAGGCCGACGCGCAGCCGCAGGGCACCTCCAAGCGCCCGCGCAGCGGCCAGGACGATCAGGTCGAGGCGCTACGCCAGCGGCGCATGAACCTGCGCCGCCGCTACAAGATCCAGGACGTGATCCACCGCCGCCAGGTGCTGCTGGTTCAAGTCGTCAAGGAGGAGCGCGGCAACAAGGGCGCGGCGCTGACCACCTACCTGTCGCTCGCGGGCCGCTATTGCGTGCTGATGCCCAACACGTCGCACGGCGGCGGGATCAGCCGCAAGATCAGCAACGCCGCCGACCGCAAGCGCCTGAAGACGATCATGGCGGACCTCCAGCTGCCGTCCTCGATGGGCTGCATCGTGCGCACCGCCGGGCTCCAGCGCACCCGCACCGAGATCAAGCGCGATTTCGACTATCTCGCCCGGCTGTGGGACGAGATCAGGGAGCGCACGCTTGCGTCCAGCGCGCCCGCGCCGATCCACGGCGACAGCGACCTGATCAAGCGCGCCGTGCGCGACCTTTATAACAAGGACATCGACGAGGTGATCGTCGAGGGCGAGGACGGCTATCGCCAGGCCAAGACGTTCATGCGCCTGCTGATGCCCAGCCACGCCCGCCGCGTGCGGCAGTATGCCGACGCCGTGCCGCTGTTCCAGCGCGCGCATGTCGAGGACCAGCTGGCGGCGATGTACAACCCGCTCGTCCAGCTCAAGTCCGGCGGCTATCTGGTCATCAATCCGACGGAGGCGCTGGTCTCCATCGACATCAACTCCGGCCGCTCCACCCGCGAGCACAATATCGAGCAGACCGCGACCGCCACCAACCTGGAGGCCGCCGCCGAGATCGCGCGCCAGCTGCGGCTGCGCGACATGGCGGGCCTCGTCGTCATCGACTTCATCGACATGGACAACGGGTCCAACGTGCGAAAGGTCGAGAAGGCGATGAAGGAGGCGCTGAAGGACGATCGCGCCCGCATCCAGGTCGGCCGCATCTCCTCCTTCGGGCTGATGGAGATGAGCCGCCAGCGGCTGCGCACGGGCGTGCTGGAGGCGTCGACGCGCCAATGCCCGCATTGCGAGGGCACCGGGCTGGTCCGCACCGCGGCGTCCGCCGGCC
>NZ_CAHJWX010000275.1 GCF_903643065.1 Sphingomonas bacterium
CCGGGTTCGCCGGCGCCCGCGAGTCGGCGCGACGACCTCGGCCTAGTTGGTATCCCAGGTCTGTGGCGGCAGCTTCTTCCAGCTCGTGATGCGATAAAGGGTGCCGCCGACACCCCCGCCGAGCTTGAGCGTGCCGAGTCCCAGGCTCTGGTAATAGCCCCATGGACGTGACGGGCCGTCGGCCAAGCCGCCGAACACGATCAGTCCGATCTCGCCGCCGCCTGCGATCATCTGCAGCTCGGCATTGCCGATGGTGAAGGAGCGGGCCGCCACGATCTGTCCGATCGTGAGATTGGCGGCCCATTTCGTGCCCAGCAAGACGCCACCGGTAGTGCCGCTGGGGCCGGTTATCTTCGCCGCCTTGATCGTGTCGGAGACGTTCTGAGAGTCGCCGAACTTCATCGCCGCGGTCCTGAGGATATCGATGATGTGTTCTTTCCCGAACTCCTTGGCGGCGGCGTACACTTCCTTGACGGTGGAGGCCGCGGACACGGCCACCTTCTCGGCCCCGAGCGCCGCCTCCTTTCCGTCTACCCTAATCTCCGCGCCGACGCCCCCGCCATAGGCGTGGATGATCCATTCCTCGCCCTGGTCGTTACGCAGCGTCAGATCGATCTTGCCGGCCGAGACCGGACCGTGGACGGGCAGGCCGAACGTGTCGACGCCGGTAATCAGCCAGCAGCCCTTGGGCGCGGGCGGCAGATGAAATGGTGGCTTCTCCTCGGGATAGTCGGGAGTAGGAATGTCGAGTGGCACGCCGAACCAGCGGATCAGCACCGCTCGCCAATAGCCGTCATTGTCCTTCTGCTCGATGTTGAAGCTTGCCGCGTCCTCCTCGCCCTTGGGGCCCCGGATGTTCACATTGATCCCCGAATGCTTCAACTTGATATACGCCTCGACCTTGTCGAGGCGCTTCTGGCTCAGCGTGGCGTTGGCGGCGTCGCTGCCCAGCCGGCTGGTGTGGCCATAGATATCGACCCAGGCATTTGGGTTCGCCTTCATCTTCGGCACGAAATACGTGTCGATCCAGTTCTTGTGCCCGTGCAGCAGGTCGGCCGAGTTGTTGAAGAACTGGCAAAGGCGGACGCCACCCAGGCGGCCGTTGATCGTAAAGGGCTGGATCGGCGATTTGGCCGCGTTCGCCATGGCTATTCTCCGGCTGAGTGACGGGATGTCGAGGACAAGGCTGGGATAGGGGCAGGGGCGGGGCGGAGCCGCGCCATCGCCGCCTGCGCGTTCAGCAGCCTGACGCCGCCGTCGCCCGGTGTCGCGGTGTCGAGCAGCAGCGCGCGCAGCTGCGCAATGGTCAGCGACGGCCGGACCGCGAGCAGTTTGGCGGCGGCGTTGACGACGTTGGGCGTCGCCATCGACGTGCCGGACGTGCGCACGTGCCGGCCGCCGGGCATCAGGCTCTCGACCCGGAAGCCGTTCGCCGCGATGTCGACCGACGGCCCCAGGGTCGTGAAGCTGGTCGGCACGCCGTCCTGCCCCACCGCCGCGACCGTCACCACGTTGGGAAAGTCGAACGCGGCGGGCACCGAGCCCTGGAAAGCGGCGGAGTTGTTGCTGTTTCCTGCCGCGCAGACGAACAGGATGTCGGGCGCCGAGCGGATCGCGTCGGCCAGGCCCTGCGCCTCGATCGCGAACAGCCGGGCGGCCTCCGCCGCGCGCTCGGCCGGGGGCACGCCGTTGGCGGCGAGCTGGTCTTCATATTCGGTCTTGATGTCGACCGTCCAGCTCATGTTGGCGACGCGCACGCCCGCGGCGCGCATGAACGCGACCTCGTCCTGATAGCCTTGCGCATAGGCGCGCGCGATCGCCTCGGTGGGGCGGCGCGGCGGCTGGTGCCACTCGAAGTTGCGCCGCACCGCCATCATCCGCACCGCCGGATCGCCGCGCGCGACGATGCCCGCGACGTGCGTGCCATGGAACCAGCCGCCGACCCATCGCGACTGGTCGAAGAAGGTGCCGATCTCCGCCACGCTCCCGGTGGTGAAGAAGGCCTGGGCGCGCTCGGCCGCCGGCGTGGCGTCGCCTTCGCCCAGCTCCTCGAAGCCGACCCACCGATCGATCAGCGCCGCCTGGTCGGCGGCGATGGCGGGCGACGGCGCGATCAGCTCGTCCGCCACGCGCGCGCCGTTCTCGTCCAGCCCGACGCCGTGGACGTCGCCGGCCCAGCCGTCTCCGTCCAGATCGCGCGTGCCCGCCTGCTCGCGCGGGTTGAACCAGACCCGGCCGGGGAACAGCGCGGTATCGAAGCCGCCGTCCCAGATCGCGACGGTGACGGGCGTCAGCCGGTCGGCCGCGCCCAGCGTCACCTCGCGCGCGGCCCAGAGGTCGGGCTTGGGCGCGCGATGGCTCGCGAGGTAGGCGCGGTCCGCCGCGACGAGCTGCGTCTTGAGCGGCACGAAGTCGCGGACGATCACGGTGGCGAAGACGAGGTCCAGCACGGCCTCGTCGTCCAGCGCGCCGCCCCCGTCCGCCTGCGGCTGATAGCGCCGCGCGAACAGCCCGCCGAAGAAGCCCGCCCCCGCCGCCCCGTCCCGCCCGACATTCTGCGTCGCGCGGTCGCCATAGACCGACCAGGGCAGCGGCTGAAGCGCGGCGGCATAGGCGCGCGCGAACGCGGCGGCGAAGGCGGGCGTGCCCGGCACCGCGCCCGTCGCCACCGCGTCGGCATAGGCGAGCGGCGTCAGCCCGAGCGACAGCCGGTCGAGCGGCTTGTCCGCATAGCCGCGCGCCAGCGCCACCTCGCGCCGGACGTCGGGATAGTCGCGCCGGATCATCGCCAGCCAGCCAAGATTCTCGTGCATCTCGCGCAGCGTCGTGCGGTCGGTGATCGCATAGCCGGCGAGCGTCGCGTCCAGATCGGCGCGCGCCGTCGCCGCGATCGGATCGAGCAGGTCGGGCCGCGTGATCAGCAGCGCGACGTCGCCGCGATAGGGATAGGCATGGCGCGGCAGGTCGGCGATGCCCGCGACCGGCTTCCTCGTCCCCTGCGCGCCCGCCGCCGCCGCGCACGCCAGCGCCGTCGCCCCTATCCACCGATGTCGCATCGTCACCCCCTTGTCCGGCGATAGACGAGGATGGGCGCGCGAACCGGTCAGTGAAGGGAGGTCAGATCCATCCCTCCAGCACCTGATCGGGAGGCCGATGCCCGTCCGCCCAGGCGCGGATGTTGGCGATCACCTTCTCGCCCGAGGCGACGCGGCCCTCATAGGTGGCCGAGCCCATATGCGGCGTCATCACCACGTTGGGCAGCGCCAGCAGGCGCGGGTCGATCGCCGGCTCGTGCCGCCACACGTCCAGCCCCGCGCCGGCCAGCCGCCCCGCCGCCAGCGCCTCGACCAGCGCGTCCTCGTCGACGATCCCGCCGCGCGAGGTGTTGACGAGGTACACATGCGGCCGCAGCAGCGCGAGCCGCCGCGCATCCAGCAGGTTCTCGCTGTCCGCGTTGCGGGGCGTGTGCAGCGTGACGATGTCGACCGCGCCCAGCATCTCGTCCAGCATCGGATGCCACGCCGCGCCCAGCTCCGCCTCCAGCACGGGGGGTAGCCGGTGGCGGTTGTGGTAATGGATCGACAGGCCGAACGCCCGCGCGCGCCGCGCCACTGCCTGCCCGATCCGGCCCATGCCGACGATCCCCAACGCCTTGCCGCCGATGCGATGGCCGAGCATCCCGCCGGGGCTCCAGCCGCGCCACTCGCCCGATCGCACCAGCGCCTCCCCCGCCGCCAGCCGGCGCGGCACGGCGACGATCAGCGCCATCGCCAGGTCGGCGGTATCCTCCGTCAGCACGCCCGGCGTGTTGGTGACGGCCATGCGCCGGGCGCGGGCGGCGGCGAGGTCGATATGGTTCACGCCCGCGCCGAAATTGGCGATCAGCCGCAGCCGCGGACCCGCGCCCGCGATCAGCCCGGCGTCGATCGCGTCGGTGACGGCGGGCACCAGCACGTCGCAATCCGCCATCGCCG
>NZ_CAHJWX010000276.1 GCF_903643065.1 Sphingomonas bacterium
GCCGCGGGCGTACCCGGCCGCACGAGCAGCCACCGGCCCGGCTGCGCGCCGTCGAGCACGACCACCGCGCCCTTGGGGCACAGGCCCAGGCACTTGGCCTCCACCACGCCCGCCGATGCCTTGCGGCCCTTGCCGACGCGCAGCTCCGCCCGCAACGCCCTGGCGAGCGTCTCGTCGCCGCCCTCGCCGAACGCCCGCCCGACCTTCCCCGAACATTTGGCGCAGACGACCAGCGTCCGCGACCAGCCGGACGCGACGACCGGTTTCACGCCCGAACCGTCACGACCGGCCGGCCGCGCGCGCCTCCTCCGCGACGCGCAGCACCTCCCACGCCGCCTGGATCGCACGGAACCGGTCGGCCGCGGCGTCGTCGCCGGGGCGCACGTCGGGATGGTTCGCCTTGGCGAGCCGCCGCCAGGCCGAGCGGATCGTCGCGAAGTCGGCATCGACATCCACGTCGAGCACCCCCAGCGCGCGCATCTCGTCGCGCGAGCGGCTGCCGTCGCCCGAGCCCGCCCAGCGGTAATGCTGCGAGTCGGCATAGCCGTTCGCGGTGCGCGTCTCGTCCGCCTCGCGCGCCGCCGCGTCCTCGGCGGATAGGCCGTCGAAATAGTTCCAGCCGCGATTATACTCGCCGGCATGCGTCACGCAGAAATACCAGCGTTCGGGGCTGTTGGGCGATTTGGGCGCAGGGCAGTTCCCCGGCTCGGTGCAGCCGTGGCGGTCGCACAGCCGAACGCGCGTCGCCTCGCTCGTCGCGCCATAGCTGCGCCAGCGGGGGAAGCCCCAGTCGTTCGATCGGGAGGGAGTGCGCGCCATCTAGCTCCTAGCTAGGCCCTGGACGGTCCGATTGCCACGCCCGGCGGGCCGCGGGCGGGGAAAATGCCAGAGGGTCTGTAAGCCGGGTTCTGTCCACCCCCGCTCGCGCGGGGGATGGGCGACCATTCCTCTACGCGCGCCGTCGCCGACGCGCTCCAGCGACCAACCCGGGCGGCAGGCGGGAACACGCCCCGGAGCCGCAAGGCCCCTCGCCACCCCTATTCGGTCTTGCTCCCGGTGGGGTTTGCCGTGCCGCTTGCCGTTGCCGGAAGCGCGGTGCGCTCTTGCCGCACCCTTTCACCGTGGCGTCGCCGAAGCGGTCGCCGTCTGCTCTCTGTGGCACTGTCCCTGACCCTTGCCCGAAGGCACGGGCCGCCGGGCGTTACCCGGCACCGTCGTTCCGCGGAGCCCGGACTTTCCTCGGCGTGTTCGCACACGACGCGGCCGCCCGACCCTCTGACGCCATCAGCCGTAGCGGAAGGACGCGGCGACACAAGCCCGGACGGCCCGGACGGCAGCAATCCAAAGACCCGCCGGGGCGGATTTCGGGCCGGTTCAGTCATCCCCCTGCGGCCGGGGCAGGAGCAGCGCGAGGAGGAGCATGCGGCATTCCGCGTCCATCTCCCCGTCGATCAGCTCGGGGCGGTAGCGGCGCTGGAACGCCATGATCGCGGCCATCGGCTTCGTCACGTCGTAGCCGAACCGTTCCAGCGCCAGCAGGAAGCCGGCTTCGGGCCATTGCGGGTCCATCAGGCCGCGCGTGGGGCGGGGCAGCGCGAGGCGCAGGCGCGCCAGCCTGGCCCAGGGGAACAGCTCGCCCGGATCGCGCTTGCGTGCGGGGGCGATGTCGGAATGGCCGACGACGTTGCCACGGGTGATCGCGTGCCGGTCCTTGATCGCGGCGACCAGCCGGATCACCGCCTCCACCTGCGCGTCCGGAAACGCGCGATAGCCGAACTCGTGGCCGGGGTTGACGATCTCGATGCCGACGGAAGCGGAGTTGACGTCGCCGATCCCGCGCCAGTGCGCCGCGCCGGCATGCCAGGCGCGGCGGTCCTCGCCGACCAGCCGGATGACCGAGCCGTCCTCGTCCACCATGTAGTGGGCGGAGACCCTGGCGGCGGGATCGCGCAGCCGGGCGAGTGCCGCCGCGGCGGTCTCCATGCCGGTATAGTGGAGCACGATCATGCTGATCCGCGCCGTCCGCTCGTCGTGGTTGGGCGACGGCGCGTCGGCGATCGGCGGGTCGGCGGACGCGGGGTCGATGAAATCGTCGCTCACCGGGTGGAGCTTGGCGCGGGCGGGCGCCGTTGTAAACCGCCGCCGCGTCGCGGAGCATCGGCGGCAGGTCCCGCGACGTCAGCGGCAGGCCTCCCTGGGCGGCCAGGGCCGCGCCACCTGTTCGTACAGCCCCCGGAAGCGCGGACTGGGCTGAAACGCGTCCGACTGGCCGATCACCGTCTCGCCGGCGCCGAGCACCAGCACGCCGTCCGGCCGCAACGCGCCCGCCAGCCGCGTCAGCACCGCGCGCCGCGCGGCCGGGGCGAGATAGAACAGCACGTTGCGGCAGAACACCGCGTCGAACTGGCCGGGCGGCGCCGGATCGGCGATCAGGTTGCCGCGCCGGAACTGGACACGGGCCGACAGCTCGGGCCGGGCGACCCAGTCGCCGCCCGCCCCGTCAAACCACCGGATCATGCGCGGGGTCGACAGGCCGCGCTGGATCTCGAACTGGTTGTAGCGGCCGCTCCTGCCGCGGGCGATCGCGACCTCCGACCAGTCGGTCGCGACGATCTCCGGCACCTCGCGACCGCGCTCGGCGAACAGGATCGCCAGCGACAGCGGCTCCTGCCCCGTCGAGCAGCCGGCGCACCAGATGCGCTGCCGCGGCGTCCGCGCGGTGCCGATCGCCTCCGCCGCCATCGTCAGGACGGCGGGATCGCGGAAGAAGGACGTCTCCTGGTTCAGCAACGCCTCCACCACCCGCTCGGCCAGCCCGGGATGCCGCCCGTCGAGCAGATCGAGCGCCAGCGCGTCCGGCGTGTCGAGCCCGCAGTCGCGCAGCAGCGGGCGCAGCGCCGTCTCCAGCCGCCACGCCCGGTTGCTTCCCAGCGACTGGCCGGTGCGCGCCTCCAGCAGCGTCGCGAAGACCGCGTGCGCGCCCGACGCCGCGATGGCGGTGTCCGTCATCGCGGGCTCCGGCGGCTGGCGATCAGCTCGCCGATCCGGTCGGGCGGAAGGACGGCGTGGCATAGACCCGCACCCGCCACCGCTCCCGGCATTCCCCACACCACGCTGGAGTCGCGGTCCTGCACCACCAGATCGCCGCCCGCGTCCACGATCGCGCGCGCGCCGATCAGGCCGTCGCGGCCCATGCCGCTCAGCACCACGGCCAGCGCGCGCGGACCGCAGACGGCGGCGACCGAATCGAACATCACATCGACCGAGGGCATGCAGCCGCTGGGCGCGGGGTCGTCGACCAGCCGCACCGCGATCCCGCCTTCCCCCAGCGCGACGCAGCGGACGTGCGCGTCGCCCGGCGCCAGGACGATTCGCGACGGGCGCAGCCGCAGCCTGTCGGTCGCGACGTCGCATGGCCGTCTTGCCAGGGTCGCGACCTGCGCCGCGAAGAACGGCATGAACGAGGCCGGCAGATGCTGTGTGACGAGGATGGGGGTCGTGAGACCCGGCGGCACCGCGCGCACCAACTGGCCCAGTGCGTGGATGCCGCCCGTCGAGGCGCCGATTGCGATCAGGTCGTACCGCCGCGGCCCGGTGAGCGGCAGGACGGACGCGCGGCCGTCGTCGGGAGTCGCGGCAGGCTCGTCGAGGGCGGTCAGCCGCGACAGCTTCTCGACCAGCGCCGCCGAGAAGCGCGCGTGGGAGATACCAGGCTGCGGCTTCACCAGCGTGTCCGCCGCGCCCAGCGCCAGCGCCTGGACGGTGCAGGCCGCACCCTCGGCGCAGGCGGAGGACACGACGATCACGCGGGCGCCCTGCGCGGCCGACAGCAGATCCGGCAGCGCGGTCAGCCCATCCACGCCCGGCATCTCGATGTCGAGCAGGATCGCGTCCACCCGCTCCCGCGCCAGCAGCGCGCGGGCGGCGGCGGCATGCGGCACCGCGCCG
>NZ_CAHJWX010000277.1 GCF_903643065.1 Sphingomonas bacterium
CCGTTCGCGTCCGCGCCGCCCCCGCCGCCCGTCATCTTGGCGGCGAGCACCGCCTGCCCCGCCGCCCGCAGCGCGCCGACGAACTCGTCGATCGGCGCGGGCGCCTTGCCGTCGCCGACATAGTCGTGGACGGGCTTGAAGTAATTGGTGATCTCGTCCCCCGCCGACAGGCCGGACGCGCGGCCCTCGCTCGCATCGCGGATATAGCTGCCGTAACGGCTCGCGGCGATCTTGCGGCTGAGCGCCCCGTTCATCGCCCCGCCGACGCCGCCCGCGAAGATCGTGTTCTTGCGCAGCTCCAGCAGCACACGCTTCATCGGCGACGGCGCCTTGGTGAACGCGCCGAACGCGGCCTGGTCGTGGAAATAATCCGCCGGCTGCATCGTCTTCACCACCGCCTCCCACGCGGCGATATAATCCTTGGCATAGAGCCCCGCGACGCCGGGACGCACGTTCTGCACTTCCGACTGCACCCCGGCGGAGTTGGCGTCGCCGCCCAGCACCCACAGGTCCTTCTTCAGATCGGCCTGCACCGTCGCCAGCCCCGGCATGTAGGTGTTCTCGAAGCCCTGGCGCGTGAAGAAATACGGCACCTGCCCCGCCATTACCGCGTTGGGACTGGTGAAGGCGAGCGCGTCGCCCTGCGACAGGATGTTGGCGACCTGCCAGGCGGGGCCGGCGGTCGCCGCCTTTTGCCGCATCACCGCATAGGCCCGATCGGCGAGGCTGAGCGTGCCCACCGCCGCGCGCGCGCTGGCGATCTGCGGACCGTTGAGCGGCGCGCGCCGATCGGGCCAGACGCTCGCCATGTCGGTGTCGGCCAGCAGCGCATCGAGATGGCCGGTCAGCTGGTCGCGCTCCGCCTGCGCGTCCGGGCCGGGGATCACCGCCGTCGCCCAGTCGGTGGTGATCCAGGCCCGTACCGCCTTGGCGTCCATCGGCCCCTGTCCGCCGAGCATCAGATATACCTTGAGCGGCTCGTAGATCTTGAGCGGATCGGTCGCGTTCGCCGCCAGATATTGCTCCAGCCGCAGCAGCAGGCGCGGCAGCAGCACGCGGCGCAGGCCGTCGCGATACGCGTTCTCCGCCTCCGCCGACAGGCTCGACTGGAATAGGCCGAGCCGCATGAGCAGCGGCGGCCCGCCCTGCTGGCGCGCGGCATAGCCTTGGGGGAGATCGCGCAGCCTGTTGAGCGCCGGGATCACCGCCTGCAGATCGGCGTCACCGCCGCGCGTCTCCTTCAGGTCCACGCCCGAGTCCTTCAGGCTCTGCGCCGCGTCGGTGCTGCCGGCGAGCAGGTCGTTCTGGAACGAGCGGTTCCTGGCGTAGCTCACGCCCCAGCCCCCGAACACGAGCGCGCAGACCGCCGCGATGCCGACCAGCGCGCCGACCAGCTGCGAGCGCTGCCGCGCGCGCGCCTTGGGATCCATGGTGACGAGCCCGGCCTCCGGGAACATCACCTCCGTCAGCAGCCGGTTGAGGAAATAGGCGCGGCCCGACGATCCCGCCGCGCGCTGCGGCCGGTCGTACACGTCCGCCATGCCCGACATGATCCGGTCCAGCGGCGTTCCTTCCTGCACGCCGGAGGTGAGATAGAAGCCGCGCAGCAGCCCGCCCTGCTCGTCGCCGGACACGAACGCGCCGTCGAGGAAGCGCATCAGGCGCGACCGCAGCGATTGCAGCTGAGCCGGAAAGCCGAGCAACAGCGAGCGGCGCGACGCGTCGACCTCGTCGAACAGGCGCTTGGCCTGACGATCGGCCACCGCCTGCGCCATCTCGTCGAACGAGCGCGCGAGCGCGTCGGCGGTCGGCTTGCCGGCCGCGAACGGCAGCGTCGCGCCCAGCACGGCGCGGCGGCCCTCGACATCCAGATCGTCGTAATATTCGGTGAAGCCGGCGAGCAGATCCGACTTGGTCAGCAGCAGATAGACGGGCGCCGCCACCTCCAGCGTGCGCCGGAGCTCCACCAGCCGGCGGCGCACCGCGCGGGCGTGCCCGTCGATCCCGGCGCAGTCGGCGCGGATCAGCTCATCGACGCCGATCGCGACGATGATGCCGTTGATCGGCTGAAGCGGCCGGTTCTTCTTAAGCAGCGTCAGGAAGCTGGTCCAACCGCGCGAGTCGACCGCGCTGTCCGAATCCTGCGTCGTGTAGCGGCCGGCGGTGTCGACCATCGCCGCCTCGTCGGCGAACCAGAAGTCGAGATTGCGCGTGCCGCCGACGCCCTTGAGCGCCTGGTCGCCGATCGGGAAGCGCAGGCCCGAGTTGAGCAGCGCGGTCGTCTTGCCCGCGCCCGGCGGGCCGATGATCACGTACCAGGGCTTGGCGTAGAGATAGTCGCGTTTCGCGCTGGACGAGGCGCGCAGCGTCGCCAGCGCATCCGTCATGCGCTTGGCGAGCGCGGCCTGTTCGCCGTCGCCCGCGTTGGGGCCCGCCAGCTCGGCGGCGATCGCGGCCGCCGCCCTGCGCGCCTTGCGCACGCGCAGGAACGCGAACAGGCCCCACACCGCCGCGACCAGCAGCACGCCCGTGACCCGCACCCAGATCGGCCGCAGGAACGCGACGAACAGCGGCAGCCCCAGCCCCAGCAGCAGCGCCACGATCAGCGCGACGCCGATCGTGAGCACCCACCAATTGCCGAACATCTTCTTCACGTTGCGGCTCCCCCCTCAGTCCCCCGACTGCGTCCACCTGTCTCGTCCGGCCTGAACGGCGCCGGCCATGACCCGTCCGCCCCTCAGTTCGCGCGCGGCACGATCACCTCGACGCGCCGGTTCCGGCTCTTGCCCGCGGCCGTGTCGTTGGACGCGATCGGCGTGCCGTCGCCCATGCCCTTCGCGGTCACGCGCGATGGATCGGCGAGCGCTGCCCGGATGATCGCCGCTACCCGATCGGCGCGCGCCTGGCTCAGCGCGGTGTTGTCCGGAAAGGCGAGCGACGCGATCTTGTCCGTGTCGGTATGGCCCTCGACCGTCACCGGTCCCTTCTGCGTGTCGATCGCCTTGGCGACCCGCTTGAACAGCGCCTCGCGACCCGGATCGAGCTGGTCGGAGCCAGACCGGAACAGCTGGCCCACCGTGGACCGCACGCGCACGGTGGCGCCGTCCTCGTCGATGGTGAGCAGCTTCTGGTCGATCTCTCCACGCAGGAACGTCGCCAGCGTGCTCGCCTGCGCGCTCGGCCCCGGCGGCGTCACCGTGCCGCCGTCGCGCGACAGCCGCAGCCGCTCCGCCGGCATCGTGCTCGCCAGATGCGCCGACGGCGCTTCGCCCGCGCTCATCAGCAGCAGGCGCAGCACGACATAGACGAGCAGCAGCAGCCCCGCCGCCGCCGCCGCCGCGATCGCGACATAGGTCCACAGCCCCACCTTGCCGAGCGGCGCCTGCTCGCCCTTCCAGCGCGGGCTCATCTCGATCATCGACAGCGAGCGGACATGCTCCAGCGCGCCCTGCAACTTCGCCATCACCTCGTGCAGCCGGCGCCGGCCGTCGGGCATGACGCGGAACCGGCCCTCGAAGCCGGCGGCGAGGCACGCATGGTACAGCTCGATGATGTCGCGATGGTCCGTGGGCGCGCGCAGCATGTCGTCGACCAGCTGCCAGAACCGGTCGCCACCGATATTCTCGCGGAAGAAGCTGACCACCATCGAGCGGCGCGCCCATTCGGCGCCGTCGGCGCCCATCCCCGGCAGGTTCTGCGCGACATCGTCGATCGTCGCGCACACCGCGTATTTCGCGCGCTGGCGAGTTTCTTCCGAATAGTTCGGCGCGATCGCGCGCTCGAATTGCGTGATCGCCTGCGTCGCCTGGCGGTGGAACTGCGGCAACGGCGTGCGGACGCGGCCCGATCGCATCCCGGCGGCGAGCGCCAGCACCGGGCTTGCCTCGGCCAGCATGACGTTGCGCACCTCGCGCGCCGTCGCGGGCAGCGGCACGTCGTCCTCGCCCA
>NZ_CAHJWX010000278.1 GCF_903643065.1 Sphingomonas bacterium
GGCGCCGGCGGGCGGGGGCAGGGCGGTCGATCTCGGCTGCGGCGCCGGCACCACCGCGCTGACGCTCGCCGCCGCCCGGCCCGACCTGTCGATCACCGGCGTCGACCTGTCGCCCGAGCTGATCCGGGTGGCGTCTGGCCGAAACAGCTTGTCCTTCTTGCACTTCGAACAGGCCGATCTCGCCGCCGCCGGCGCCCGCCACGTGGCCGGCGCCGACCTGCTCTTTTCCCGCCATGGCGTCATGTTCTTCGATGATCCGGCAACGGTGTTCACCAGCCTGCGTCAGGGGGCCGCGCCTGGCGCGCGGCTCGTCTTCTCCTGCTTTCGCGCGCCTGACCTGAACTCATGGGCGACCCTCGCGACCGTGATTGCCGGCACGCCGCCATCACCGCCGCGCACCGGCTACGCGCCCGGCCCGTTCGGTTTCGCCGACGCGGCCTGGACCGAGTCGCTGCTCGCGCGGGCCGGTTGGGTGGACATCCACCACGAACCGGCCGACTATCGCTACATTGCCGGTGAAGGCGCCGATCCGGTCGCCGACGCGATCGGCTTCCTGCGCCGCATTGGCCCGGTCGCGTCGGCGCTACACGCCGTTCCTGACCAGGGTCGCCCGGCGGCACTCGATCGCCTCACGACCGCGCTCGCGGCGCATCGCGATGGCGACCGCGTCGACTTCCCCGCCGCCGCCTCCATATGGACCGCTCGCGCCTAGAGCCTGTCCCGTTCAGGTGCTTACATCCGTTCGTCCCGAGCGAAGTCGAGGGACCGAGGCGTGGTACGGTGTCTTCGCTCGACACGAACGGGTCAGGATCTAGTCTGAACAGGGTAAGCCCCAACTCACTTCAGGCCACCACGAACCGCCCGTCCTGATCCAGCACCCGCAACCGGCCGTCCGCGATCGCGAACACCGCGCCGTGGATCGTCAGCGTTCCCGCCGCCACCCGCTCGCGCACAAACGGGAAGGTGAGCAGGTTGGCGATCGATACGCACACGCCCTCCTCCTCCAACGCCCGCTGGCCCGCCTCGCCGGTGCCGTATGCCGCCACCACCCGATCACGCGCCTCGTCCAGCATCGACACCCAGTTCGCGACGAAGCCGCCCTCGCCCGGCGCCGCGCCATCCAGGCTGCGCGTCAGCGCCGCATGGACCCCGCCGCACGCGCCATGCCCCAGCACCACGATCTCCTCGACGCCCAGCTTCGTCACCGCGAACTCCAACGCCGCCGCCACGCCGTGGCGCCCGCCATCGGGCTCGTACGGCGGCACCAGCGCGGCGACGTTGCGCACCGCGAACACCTCGCCCGGTCGGCTGCCGAAGATCGTCGCCGGATCGACGCGGCTGTCCGAGCAGGCGACCACCATCACCTTCGGGCGCTGCCCCGTCGCCAGCTCGTCCCAGCGCGCGCGGTCCGCCAGCCAATCGGTGTCGCGGAACCGGTGATAGCCTTCGATCAGGTCGGCGAAACGGGTAGTCGGCATGGGTCCTCGCGTGCGTTGTCTCGGACGCGCGCCGTCGCTATCTGGCGTGCATGAACGAGATGTCCCCGGTGGCGCCAAGCCCCCGCGCGCGCAAGCCCGACTGGATCCGCGTCAAGGCCCCGACCGGCCATGGCGTTGCCGAGACGCGCCAGCTGATGCGCCGGCTGGGCCTCGCCACGGTCTGCGAGGAGGCCGCCTGCCCCAACATCGGCGAGTGCTGGACCAAGAAGCACGCGACGGTGATGATCCTGGGCGACACCTGCACGCGCGCCTGTGCCTTTTGCAACGTCAAGACGGGGATGCCGCGCGCGGTTGACCCGCTGGAGCCCGAGCATGTCGCGGTCGCCGCCGCGGAGCTCGGCCTCAGCCACATCGTGGTGACCAGCGTCGATCGCGACGACCTGCCCGATGGCGGCGCGTCGCAATTCGTGCGCGTGATCGAGGCGCTCCGGCGCAACACGCCCACCACCACGATCGAGATCCTGACGCCCGACTTCCGCAACAAGGCGCAAGCGGCGGTGGAGCGGATCGTCGAGGCGCGGCCGGACGTGTACAACCACAATCTGGAGACGGTGCCCCGGCTCTATCCTACGATCCGCCCCGGCGCGCGCTATTACGCCTCGTTGCGGTTGCTCGAGTCGGTGAAGCGGCACGATCCGTCGATCTTCACCAAGTCCGGCGTGATGATGGGGCTGGGCGAGGAGCGGCTCGAAGTGCATCAGGTGATGGACGACATGCGATCGGCCGACATCGATTTCCTGACGATGGGCCAATATCTCCAGCCGACGCCGCGCCACGCCAAGGTAGCCGAGTTCGTCAGCCCCAAGGCGTTCGACGCCTATGCGGCGATCGCCCGCGCCAAGGGATTCCTCCTCGTCGCCGCCTCGCCGCTGACCCGCTCCAGCTATCACGCGGGCGACGACTTCGCTAAGATGAGGGTGGCACGCGAGCTCAAGCTGGGAGTGCGCTGATGGCGATGATGATGGGTGCGCTATATCAGGCATTGCGGGAGGGTGGCGCCAGCGACGAGCATGCGCAGAAGGCGACGGAAGAGGTGGCTAACGATACGAAGCAGCTGTCGGACATCCGGACGGATCTGGCGCTTGTGAAGACCCTTCTAGGGATTGTCGTGGCTGGGGTGGTGGCTCTCGTGATGAAGGCGTTCATCGCCTAACCGTGCCTAAGCATTCCGAGACTCGTCACCTCCCGTACACGGTCGAGCAGATGTTCGACCTGGTCGCCGATGTGCGGCGCTATCCCGAGTTCCTGCCCTGGGTGATCGCGATGCGCGTGCGGCGGGACGACGCAACCGAAACGCTCGCCGACATGATCGTCGGCTTCAAGGGCCTGCGCGAGACGTTCACCAGCCGCGTCGCCAAGGTGGCGCCCGAGATGATTCATGTCGACTATGTCGACGGCCCGCTCAAATTCCTGCGCAACGACTGGCGGTTCCGACCGAAAGACGGCGGGTGCGCGGTCGATTTCACCGTCGATTTCGCGTTCAAGAACCGGGTGTTCGAGGCGCTGGCGGGGCAGGTGTTCGGCGTCGCGCTGCGCAAGATGATCGGCGCGTTCGAGACCCGCGCGGCGGCGCTTTACGGCAGGAGCAGCTCCAGCGCGCAGAGCGCCGCCTGAAGGCGGATGCCGCCGCGCCCCTGATCGCCGAAATCCTTGCGATCGGCCTGGATGTCCGCCGGATCGCCGCCCCTGCGCGCGCACGCGAACACGACGGTGCCGACCGGCTTCTTGGCCGAGCCGCCGCCCGGCCCCGCCACGCCGGTGATCGCCACCGCGACATCCGCGCCCGTATGCTCCAGCGCCTGGCGCGCCATGCTCCACGCCGTCGCGATCGAGACCGCCCCGAACGTGTCGATCACGTCCATCGACACCTTGAGCAGCCCGGCCTTCGCCTCGTTCGAATAGGTGACGAACCCCGCCTCGAAGACATCGGACGCGCCGGGCAGCTCGGTCAGCGCGGCGGCGACCAGCCCGCCCGTGCAGCTCTCCGCCACCGCGATCCGCCGACCCGCCGCACGGTTCGCCTCGATCGTGCGGCGCGCGGCCTCGACCAGCTCGGGGGGCAGCACCGTCTCCATCACGGACATAACGGCAGCGCGGCGAGGGGGTTGCGCGCGCTCGCCACCGCCGGCTTCTGCGCGGCAATATACCGCAACGCGGTCACCACCACATCGGCGGTGTTGCGCGGCGGCAGGGGCGCGAGCGCCGTCACCAGCCGGTCGACCGTCCCGCAATCGCGTAGCGCGATCCGGCCGACGATCAGCGGCGCCACCAGCGAGGTCAGCAGCCCGCGCGCGAACCGCGATCCGAGCAGCGCCTCAGCCTGCGGGTCGGAGAGCTTGACCAGCGCCGCGCGTGCCGCCGGCCAGGCCGCGTCCGCCGCCGCGTCATAACGGGTCACGTATGGCCCCCGCGGCTGGCGCAACGGGCT
>NZ_CAHJWX010000279.1 GCF_903643065.1 Sphingomonas bacterium
CGACGTCGCGGCCGTAGCGGATCGCGAGCGGGACCAGCGCGTCGAGCGCGGGATGCGCCAGCTCGTCGGCGGACAGGTAGCGCGCGAGATAGCCGCGCACCTGCTCCGGCGTCGCCTCGGGCCCCAGCACGCCGACCAAGTTGAGCAGCAGCCCGAAGCTGACGGGCGGCACGCGCGCCGGCACCGTGCCGTCATGGACGTGATGCGCCGGATTGCCGAGCCGCTGCTCGATCGGCTGGCCGGCATGATCGGCGACCGCCTTCCAGTAATCATCGATCGCGCGCGGGATCACGCCCAGGTGCAGCTGCTTCGCCTTGCGCGGTTCCCGATAGGCGAAGAAGGCGAGGCTCTCGTTGGGGCCGTAATCGAGCCATTGCTCGATCGACAGGCCGTTGCCCTTCGACTTGGAGATCTTCTCGCCGCGCTCGTCGAGGAACATCTCGTAGACGAAGCCCTCGGGTGGGCGGCCGCCGAGCACGCGCGCGATGCGGCTCGACTGGATCCCTGAGTCGATCAGGTCCTTGCCGTACATCTCGTAATCGACGCCCAGCGCCACCCAGCGCATCGCCCAGTCGACCTTCCACTGCAACTTGGCCCGGCCGCCCAGCGCCGATTGGACGATCCGCTCGCCGCCCTCCTCGAACGCGATCAGCCCGGCTTCGGCGTCGACCACCTCGATCGGTACCTGGAGGACGATGCCGGTAACGGGCGAGATCGGCAGGACCGGCGAATAGGTGGCGCGTCGCTCCGCGCGCAGCGTCGGCAGCATCACCGCCTGGATCTCGTCGAACCGGCGCAGCACATCGCGCACGCCCGCGTCGAACCGGCCGGATTCGTACCAGTCGGACGCGGAGGCGAACCGGTAGTCGAAGCCGAACCGGTCCAGAAACGCGCGCAGCCGCGCATTGTTGTGCGCGGCGAAGCTCTCATGCGTCCCGAACGGATCGGGGATGCGCGACAGCGGCCGGCCCAGATGCCCGGCCAGCATCGCGCCGTTGGGGACGTTGTCGGGCACCTTGCGCAAGCCATCCAGGTCGTCGCTGAACGCGATCAGCGTCGTGGGCGCGTCGCTCAGCGTCGCGAAGGCGCGGCGCACCACGGTGGTGCGCAACACCTCGTTGAACGTGCCCAGATGCGGCAGCCCCGACGGGCCATAGCCGGTCTCGAACACGATCGGCGCGGGCTGTCCGTCCGTTGGAGGCTTGCCGTCCGGCCAGCGCGCGAGCAGCTTGCGCGCTTCCTCATAGGGCCAGGCCTTGGCGGCGAGGGCGGCGGCGCGGACGTCAGACATGGTGCGGGCCTGTGGCCTGTCCGCCCTGCGCGCGCAACGTTCAGTGACGAAAGCGCAGCGTCGCCCCCACCGTGCGCGGGTCGCTGGGGTTGCCCAGGATCAGCCCGGAATTGCCCGCCTGCACCGTCAGGTTCTGAATATAGTCGGCGTCGAGCAGGTTGCGCGCGAACACGAGCAGCTCCAGCCCGGAGCCGAAGCGATAGCCGACGCTCGCATTGGTGAGATTGTAGCCGCGGATGTAGGTGTAGCGCGACAGCGCGGAGTCGCCGTTGAAGCCGCTGCGCGATGCCGTATCGACGTGCACGAACGCCGCGCCGCTGCCGATCGGCAGCGCGTAATCGATGCCGGCGGTGAGCGCGAAGCGGGGAAGCGACGACAGGCGCTGGCCCGTCAGGTTGCACGCGGTGGTGGCGGCGGTCTGTTGCTCGATCGGGCAGGGGCCGGCGGGATAGTCGGCGTATTTGCCGTCCGCATAGGCCAGGTTCGCGCGCAGCGTCAGCCCGGTCGCGACCAGCGCGGTCGCGTCCGCCTCCACGCCCTTTACCGTGACGCGCGGGATGTTGGACAGATAGCCGCGCAGCGCCGCCGTCTGCGTCGGGCCGGTGTCCACGATCGTCGCCTGGAAATCGCGCACGCGCGTCGAGAACACGTCGGCGTCCAGCACGAGCCGCCGATCGAACAGGCGGGTCTTCAGCCCCGCCTCGATCGTCGTGTTGCGCTCCGGACGCACCACGGCGGTGTTGAGCGCGGGGAGGTTAGCAGCGGTGAGCGGCAGGCCGCTCATGTTGATCCCGCCCGACTTGTAGCCGCGCGCGTAGCTGCCATAGGCGAGCACGGCGTCGGTCACCTGCCAGGCGAGGTTGCCGCGACCCGACAGGCTGCCGTCATCGTCATGCGCGGTGTAGCTCTGCCCGCGCAGCACGCCGAGCTGGGCGTTGCGCAGCGCCGTCTGCTGCGCCGCCGTGCCGGTGATGGTCGGCCCCCCGAAGGTGAACGTGTTGTACGACCCGTTTTTGTCCTCGTGCGTGTAGCGCAGGCCGCCGGTCGCGGTGACGGCGTCGATCAGCTTGACGTTAATCTCGCCGAACCCGGCATAGCTCCTCGACCGGAAGTCGGTATGGCCGTCCTGGGTGTAGCCGTCGAGCAGGTTGGCGGGGACGGCCGTGGTGCCGGTGGTCGGCCCGATCAGGTAAAAGGCGCCGCTCGGCCCGTAGATCGAGATCGGCCGGCCGACGATCTTCTGGAAGAAGCCGTAGACGCCCGTGACATAGGTCACCCGGTGGTCGCCGTTGGACGCGAGGCGGATCTCCTGGCTGTATTGGTCCTGTCGCGACGGGATGTGCTGCGAGACTTGGATCGGCAGGCCGATATAGTCGCGGTCGTTCTCCGCGTCCCAGTTCCACCAGCGCCAGGCGGTCACGGCGGTCACCGTGCCGACGCCGATGTTCCAGTCCGTCAGCGCCTCCAGCCCGCCCTCGTTGGTGTCGACGTTGAGCGGCCCGTCGATGTCGGTGACGCGGTTATACGGGTTGGTGCTCGCGGGCTGGTATCTGAGCGCCGCCGCGAGCGCGGGATATTGCCGCGCGGGCGGACGCAGGCTCTGCCCGACGCGCAGGAACACCTGCGTGCAGCAGGTCGCCTGGAAGTTGGTGAAGTCGAAGATCAGCCGGGTCTGGAGCCGGTCGCTGGGCTTGAGCAGCAGCTGCGCGCGCACCGCCTGCGTGCCGAGCTGGTTCAGGTCGCGGCCGTCGCGCACGTCCTTGATGACGCCATCGCGTCGTGTCGACACGCCCGAGATGCGGAACGCCACCCCGTCGGCGAGCGGACCGGAGACCCAGCCGCGCGCCTGGACATAGTTGAAGCTGCCCGCGCTGATCTCCGCATAGCCTTCGGGCGTGAAGGAGGGCGCGCGGCTGGTGATGTTGATCGCGCCGGCGGTGGTGTTCTTGCCGAACAACGTGCCCTGCGGTCCGCGCAGCTCCTCGATCTGGTCGATGTCGGCGAAGTCGAACGCGGCGGTGGCGGGGCGGGCATGATAGACCTGATCGACATAGAAGCCGACGCCCGGCTCCAGCCCGTCGTTCGACTGGCTGACCGCGACCACTGACGAGCCGAGCCCGCGAATCGTCAGCGCGGTGTTGCGCGGGTTGGCGGACGAATAGTTGATCGACGGGATCAGCGCCTGGAGGCCGTTGACGTTGGTCGTATAGCTCTGATCGAGCAGGTTGCCGCCGACCACGCTGAGCGAGCCGGGCACCTTCTGCGCGTCCTCGGCGCGGCGCCGCGCGGTGACGATCACGTCGGGCAGGCCGCCGCCCTTGTCCTCGTCGTCCGTCGCCTGCGCGTCCGGCGCGCCCGCCGGCTTGTCTCCGATCTGCTGCGCCATCGCCGGCCACGTCATCGCCGCCGCCGTCGCCAGCGCCACCCACCCAAACCGCATCACGAACCTCCCTTGTTCGGGAGCGCTTCAAGCATCATATCCTGCGGGATACAATGGATCAGTATCAGTCCTGAACCAGCGCCGCCGTCAGCGCCGCGAAGGCGGGGTGGTCGACGATCCTGGCGGCCTCCGCCTCCAGCGCGCGATAGGCGGCCAGCGCCGTCGCGCCGGCTTCCGTCACGCGCGCGCCG
>NZ_CAHJWX010000280.1 GCF_903643065.1 Sphingomonas bacterium
CGTCGGCGGGCAGGTCAGGCGCGATGGCGGCGGCGAGCGGCCCCATTGCGCCGACCGGCACGCACAGGATGACGAGGTCCGCGTCGATCACCGCCGCGCCGGCATTGTCGGCGAGGTCGTCGCACAGGCCGAGCCGGTCGGCGGCGGCACGGACGGCGGGATCGGCGTCATGGCCGGTGAGGCGCACGGTCGGCATCGTCGCGCGGACCGCGCGGGCGAGCGAGGAGCCGATCAGGCCGAGCCCGAGGATCGCGACGCGGGCGAAGGGGAGCACCTTACGTCACCCTCACCCTCTGGCGCGTTCCGCGCCTGTCTCCCTCTCCCGGTGGGAGAGGGAGGGAGCCGGCGCAGCCGGCGGAAGGGTGAGGGTGATCACCGCGTCATCGCCCGCAACGCCGCGATCACGCCCTCGCACTCGTCCTGCGTCCCGATCGTGATGCGCAGCCCGTGCGGGAGCTGCTGGCCCGGCAGCCAGCGGACGAGGAAGCCCGCGTCCATCAGCCCCTGATACGCCGCCTCGGCGGTGAGCGGGCCCTCGAACACGACCAGCACGAAGTTCGCCTGGCTCGGGATCGCGCGCAGCCCGGCATTGCCTAGCTGGGCGATCTCGTCCGAGAACCAGCGGCGCCACCGCGCATTGTGCGCGCGGGTGTGCGCGACGAAGCCGTCGTCGCCCAGCGCGCCCAGCGCGGCCGCGGTGCCGGCGGCGGTGACGGAGAAGGGCAGGCGGATGCGGTGCAGCGCGTCGATGATCGCGGGTGACGCATAGCCCCAGCCGACCCGCTCGGCCGCCAGCCCGTACATCTTCGAGAAGGTGCGCGTGACCATCACGTTGGACGCGGCGGCGGCCAGCGCCATGCCGCCATCGTCGGCGTCGCCCTCGATATACTCGGCATAGGCATGGTCGAGCACCAGCAGGATGTCGGGCCGCAGCCCCGCGTGCAGCCGCGCGATCTCGGCGGCGCTCGAATAGGTGCCGGTCGGATTGTTGGGATTGGCGAGATACACGATGCGCGTCCGCTGCGTGACGCAGGCCAGGATCGCGTCGACGTCCGTCGCATGGTCGCGGTCGGGCGCCACCACCGGCACCGCGCCGACGCGCCGGGTCGCGATCTCGTAGACGGAAAAGCCGAAACGGACGTGGATCACCTCGTCGCCCTCGCCCGCGAACGCGCCGGCGGCGAGATGCAGCACCTCGTCCGAGCCGTTGCCGTAGATGATCCGCGCGGGATCGAGCCCGTGCTTCGCCGCCAGCGCTTCCCGCAATGCCGTCCCGCTCGCGTCGGGATAGCGCTCCAGCGTGGTCGCCGCCGCCGCGAACGCCGCCCGCGCGGCGGGCGAGGTGCCGAGCGGGTTCTCGTTGGACGACAGCTTGGCGACGTGGCGTCCGTCATCGGTGGTCGAGCGGCCGGGGATATAGGGCGCGATGCCCATGATCCAGGGTTTCGGCTGGGGAACGGTCATGGGCGGGCTGTAGCGGGCGCGGGCGGTCGCGCAAAGCCGCGCCCTGACCGGATCGCGCCGACCGCGACGTTTCCCTCAAGGTGCGCGGAGGAGGACGACATGGCCGACGAGACACCCACCGGCAACATCAACGTGTTCGTGCCCGGCCTCAAGCTGGTGCCGCAGGCGACGGGCAACATCTGTTGGTGGGCAGCGGCGCTGATGATGTACAATTGGAAGGTCGCACGGGGCGGCAAGGTGCCGCATCCCGACGACGAGCCGAAGAACAAGTCCCGGCGGCTCAGCGACTGTATCCTGCCCTGGGACGAGATCCCCGCCTTCGCCGATTCGGTCGGCATGGTGGCGCGGCCGCTGATCTCGCCCACGCCAGAGATGCTGGCTTCCTGGTTGCGGCAGGGGCCGATGTGGACCGATGGCGTGTTCGTCGACCCGCAGGGCCGCACGCTGCCATCGGGCCACATGACGGTGCTCGCCGGGCTGCGCAGCGTGCCGAGCAGCGATGGCTATGAGGTCTTCCTCTACGATCCCGACCCACCCAGGCGCGGCTCGGCGCAGTGGCGCCCGATCAGCCAGCTCGTCAGCATCATGGGCGCCGGCGCCTATGCGGCGGTGCCGTGCAACTTCCTCTATTACCAGTGAGGCGCGCCGCCTGACACAGGCCGGCAGCGGCGCCTCATGCCTCGGGCTGTCCTACCATCCCGCTTGCCGTTACGGGCCGGCACATGATGCCGCATCCGCCCTTCCCGATGATGCCCGCGCGGGGGGCCGGGGCGGCGCGGATGAGCGCCGCTTGCGGCACCTTTGGCAACTTCCGACCGGTCACGGCATGATCGACGCCCGGTTCGGCCCCGATCGCCGGGTCGTCCTGCCCGGCCCGCTCGCGCTCGATGGCGGCGGCGTGCTCGCACCAGTCGAGATCGCCTATGCGACCTATGGCGCGTTCGACGGCGACAACGCGATCCTGGTCTGTCACGCCCTGACCGGCGACCAGCACCTGGCGAGCGCGCATCCGCGCACCGGCAAGCCGGGCTGGTGGGATCGCATGGTCGGGCCCGGCAAGCCGATCGATACCGATCGCTGGTGCGTGGTGTGCGCCAACGTGCTGGGCAGCTGCATGGGCTCGTCCGGCCCGGCCTCGACCAACCCCGCGACCGGGCGGCCCTGGGGAATGGCTTTCCCCGTCATCACGGTCCGCGACATGGTGCGCGCGCAGGCCCTGCTGCTCGATCATCTCGGCATCAAAGCGCTGGCGGCGGTAGTCGGCGGCTCGATGGGGGGGATGCAGGCGCTGTCCTGGGCGGCGACCTTCCCCGCTCGCGTCCGCGCCGCGCTGGTGATCGCGTCGACCGCGCGGCATTCGGCGCAGAACATCGCGTTCCACGAGGTCGGGCGACAGGCGGTGATGGCCGACCCGCGCTGGCGCGGCGGCGACTACGACCCCGCCGATCCGCCCGCCGCCGGGCTGGCGGTCGCGCGCATGGCGGCGCACATCACCTATCTGTCCGAGGCCGGGCTGACGAGCAAGTTCGGGCGGCGGCTGCAGGCGCGGCCGAATAGTCCGGATGGGGCCAAGACATTCGGTTTCGACGCCGACTTCCAGGTCGAAAGCTATCTGCGCCACCAGGGCCTGTCCTTCGTCGACCGGTTCGACGCCAACGCCTATCTCTATATCACGCGGGCGATGGATTATTGGGACCTGGCCGAGGAACATGGCGGCCGGTTGGCGGATGCGTTCAGCCCCGCCACGCGCTTCTGCCTCGTCTCGTTCGACACCGACTGGCTCTATCCCACGCCCGAGTCCCGTCATGTCGTCCACGCGCTCCACGCGGCGGGCGCGCCGGCTAGCTTCGTCGAGCTGTCGAGCCCCTACGGCCACGACGCCTTCCTGCTCGACTCGCCCGAACTCGACCGGGTGGTGCGCGGGTTCCTGGAGGCGGGCGGATGATCGAGCTGGACGATGACCGGACGCGGCTGGACCTGGACCGAATCCACGGCTGGCTGGCGTCGAGCTATTGGTCGCCGGGCATCGCGCGCGCGACGGTGACGCGCGCGCTCGCCGGGTCGCATCCGCTCGGCGCCTATGCGCAGGGCGAGCAGATCGCCTTCGCGCGGATGATCACCGATCACGCGACCTTCGCGTGGTTGGCGGACGTCTGGGTGGACGAGGCGCGCCGGGGCGAGGGGATCGGCCGCGCGATGGTGCGCTGGTTCCTCGATCATCCCGGCTATGCGGGCGTGCGTCGCTTCGCGCTGGTTACCGGCGACGCGCACGGCGTCTATGCCGCGCTCGACTTTCACCCGCCGCTGCGCCCGGAGCGCTGGATGGAGCGGCTCGATCCGGACGCGGCGGCGCGGCTGCGGGCGACACCGTGACCCTGCGCCCCGACCTCGCCGTGATCGCCGCGCATGTCGCGCCGGGGGCACGCGTGCTCGATGTCG
>NZ_CAHJWX010000281.1 GCF_903643065.1 Sphingomonas bacterium
CTCGGCCAGCGGCGTGGCGCTCCAGCCGGCAAAGGCGGCCTTGGCCGCCGCTACCGCCTCGTCCAGCTGCGCCGGCGAGGCGACGGGACTGGTCGCGAACGGCGCGCCGAGCGCGGGATTGATCACGTCGATCCGACCGTGACCCTCGACCAACCTGCCATCGATCAGCATCGAAACGTCGACCATGCGCACCTCCGGCTAACCCCGTCTCCTTCCGCCACCCACCGGCGCGGCGCAAGCCCGTCTGGGCATGATTTGCGCGGCGCCACCCATGAGTTTTCGGCCGCTATGCAGGGTGCGCGCACGCGCTAAAATATCGGCATGAAATATCTCCACACCATGATCCGCGTGACCGACCTGGATGCCACCATCCGCTTCTTCGAGCTGCTCGGCCTGAAGGAGACCCGTCGCATGGAGAGCGAGGCGGGCCGCTTCACGCTGGTGTATCTGGCGACCCCCGACATGATCGTCGAGCCCGGCAAGCGCGCCGAGGCCGAGGTGGAGCTGACCTATAATTGGGACCCGGAAAGCTATGCGGGCGGCCGCAATTTCGGACATCTGGCCTACAATGTCGACAATGTGTACGAGACTTGCCAGCGGCTGATGGATGCCGGCGTGATCATCAACCGCCCGCCCCGCGACGGGTACATGGCCTTTGTCCGCACGCCGGACGACATCTCCATCGAACTGCTCAACGCGGGCGGCAAGCGCGAGCCCGCCGAGCCCTGGGTGTCGATGGCGAACACCGGCAACTGGTAGGCGCCGCGGGAGCGGGAGCGACGCGTCCTGCACCCGATCTGGCAGATCGCCGCCAAACCGGAGGCGCTGCTGCGATCGGCTCGCCGCCGGAACCGACTGCGGCCACATCGGGTCATCGCGTCCCGTCCGGCAACGAGACGGACACCACGCACGTTCACCCCACCATGCCGATCGATCCAGACCAGACCGCCACCATCGTCACCAGCCGGGCGATCCGGGCCGGCCGCGAGGAGAGCTTCGAACGCTGGGTGGAGGAACTGAACCGGCTCGCCCGCGCCGCGCCGGGATACCGGGCGGCGATCCGGCTTGGTCAGACCGCCGGCTTCCAGCATCTCCTGTTCCGCTTCGACGATCGCGACGCGGCCGACACATGGCAATTGGACGCGGGGCTGAGCCGGCATGTCGCCATCGCCGACCGCTTCTCCACCGCGCTGCGCCAGACCGACGCCGGCGATGGCGTCACCTTCGAACTGCCCAGCGACGCGAGCGCGAGCAAGTGGAAACGGTTCGTGACGACATGGCTGACGGTGTTCCCGGTCCTGCTCGTCATCAGCCTGGTGGTCCGAACGGCCTTGAAGGAGGCACCGTTGCCGCTGCAGCTCCTGCCCTCGTCACTGTTGCTCACGGCGACGCTGCAATGGATCATCCTGCCGCGCCTGCAGCGATACACGCGCTTCTGGCTGCTGCAGGACAGCGCCGGTCGGCTGCGGACGTGACGGCCTGATCGCGGCCGTGCACCGGCGATCGTCGGTCACGGCCCGGTATCGGCGTCCCCCACCATCAACCTTGCACTGGCATGCCCGGCTCACTCCGGGCAGACAGGCGCTCGCCGATTCCCCCTGTCGAGGTGCTCCTGATGCTCGCGCTTGCCTTGTTCGCTCCCGCCTTGCTGCTGGCGCAGGCGCAAGCCGACGCACCGCCCAAGGCGACGCCGGTCGCGCGCGCGGACGAGCCTGGCGCGGGCGACGACATGGTCCGCGGCCGGACCGACAAGGTCAGCGATCCCGAGATCGCCAAGGCCGCGACGCAGGAGACGGCGACGCCGCGCCGCCGATCGATCCCGTTTGACGGGCACACGCTCGCCTATACCGTCACGCCGGGTACGCTCACCATCCGCAACGACGAGGGCGAGCCGATCGCCTCCATGTTCTACACGGCCTACACGCTGGACGCGGCGAAGGGCGGCAAGCCGCGCCCCCTCACCTTCATGTACAATGGCGGCCCCGGCTCCTCCTCCATGTGGCTGCACATGGGCTCCTATGGGCCGATGAAGGTCGACGCGGCCGGGCTGGAGCAGCATCCAGGGGCGCCGGCGCACCTGCAGCCCAACCCGAACACCATCCTCGATCGCACCGACATCGTCTTCCTCGACGCGATCGGCACCGGCCTGTCCCGTCCGCTCGGCAAGGCGACCGGCAAGGATTTCTGGAGCGTCGATGGCGACCTGGACGCCTTCGCCCGGGGGATCGAGCGCTATCTGACCGTCGCCAAGCGCTGGAACTCGCCCAAATTCCTGCTCGGCGAGAGCTACGGCACTACCCGCTCGGGCGGGCTCGCCTACCTGCTGGAGAGCCGGGGGGTCCGGCTGTCCGGCGTGACGATCATGTCCACCGTGCTCGATATCCCGCTGCTGTTCGATCCGACGGTGGATCAGGCGCACATCAACGCGCTGCCGACCTTCGCCGCCACCGCCTGGTATCACCATCGCCTCGCCAGCCCGCCCGCCGACCTCGCCGCCCAGGCCGAGCGCGCGCGCGCCTTTGCGATCGGTCCCTATGCCGCCGCGCTCGCCAAGGGCGACCGGCTGGAGCCGACCGAGCGCGACGCGGTGGCGACGCAGGCCGCCGCGTTGATCGGTGTCAGCCCCGAGTTCATGATCCGCTCCAACCTGCGGCCGGGGCCCGACCGCTTCCGCAAGGAGCTGCTGCGCGATCAGCGGCGGACGGTGGGACGGCTGGATACCCGGTTCGACGGGATCGATGCCGATGCCGGCGGCAACGGCCCCGAGTTCGATGCCGCCAACGAGGCGCTGTCCGGCGCCTTCATCGCCGCGCTCAACGACTATCTGTTCAACGACCTGGGCTATCGGACGCCGCTGACCTACCGGCCCAATTTCTACACGAGCATCGCGCCCGCCTGGGACTGGAAGCACAAGACGCCGGGCGGCGGCCGGCAGATGGCGGTCAACAGCTCGGTCGATCTGAGCCAGGCGATGCGCCAGAACCCAAGGCTCAAACTATTGTCGCTCAACGGCTATTACGATCTGGCGACGCCGTTCGCCGGGGCGGACTATGACCTTCAGCACATGGAGCTGGAACCGACGCTGAAGGCCAACATCACCTATCGCTATTACGCGTCCGGCCACATGATCTACATCGAGCCGGGCGCGGCGCGGCAGCTGCGCACCGACCTGGACGCCTTCTACGATGATGCGACGCGCTAGGCGTCGCGGGTCCTGCCAGCGTTGGCTCCAGGCTGGCAGGACACAAAACGCTGGCCTCAGTTGACCGTGGGCATCATGCCGCCGTCGACCCGGAGGTTCGCGCCGGTGATGAAGCCGGCGAGCGCGCTGGCGAGGAAGGTCACCGCATGGGCGATGTCGGTCGGCGCGCCGATCCGGCCGGCCGGCAGCTTGACCTCCTTGACGTAATAGGCCTCGAACGCGTCCCACTCGAAGGTGCCGCCCTGCGCCTCGATCATCTCCTTCGCGCCTGCTTCCATGCCGGGCGTGCGGATCGGGCCGGGGCTGACGGTGTTGGCGGTGACGCCCGTGCCGCCCAGCGCGCGCGCCAGCGAGACGGTCTGGTTGATGTTGGCCATCTTGGTCGCGCCATAGACGGCGACGAACGGCTCCGGCATCGGGCCGAGGAAGCTGCCGATGTTGATCACCCGACCCCAGCCGCGCTCCTTCATCCCCGGCACCAGCCGCGTGACCAGGCGCACGACCGACGTCACATTGTCGTTGAACAGGCTGTTCCAGTCGTCGGCCGTGGTGTCGAGGAAGTCCTTGATCGGGAACGCGCCCGCATTGTTGACCAGGATGTCGATCCCGCCGAACGCGGCGAGGCTCGCGTCCACGACGGCCGCCGCCTGCTCGTCGCTGCCGAGCGCGCCGATCGCGACCGCCGCCTTGCCGCCGGC
>NZ_CAHJWX010000282.1 GCF_903643065.1 Sphingomonas bacterium
CCGCCGCCGCCGCGATCGCCGCCACCAGGCAGCCCCAGGCCGCGCGTCCGCCGAGTCCCATGCCGCGCGGTACAACAGGCCGGCGTGGCCGTCGCCACCCGCCTTCGCGTCGCCGATGCGATTGTGGGTCGGCCTGTGACGAGGTGACGACCGGGCGCGTCATCGATCTGGACGAGGGGCGCCATCCTGTGCCATTCAGCTCACGAGCGCAGCGCCGGCCGGTCCGGGCGTCGCGCCACGTGTGCGCGGGTGTGGTGGAATTGGTAGACGCGCCGGACTCAAAATCCGGTTCCGCAAGGAGTGTCGGTTCGACCCCGACCACCCGCACCCTTGATCGCAGCTGGCCGTAGCCTCGCTATGGTCGCGTCCGCGATCGAGGCGGCCGGCGGGTCGGCGACGCCGAACCCGTCCGACGACTCGGCTTTGCCGCGTCGCGCCCTTTCCCCCGCTAGCGCCGACGCTATACCGCCGCCATGACCCCCGATTTCGATTTCGCGCTGGGTGAGATGGCGGACATGATCCGCGACACCACCCGGCGCTTCGCCGCCGACCGGATCGCGCCGCTGGCGGCCCGGATCGACGCGCAGGACTGGTTTCCGCGCGACGAGCTGTGGCCGGCGATGGGCGCGCTGGGGCTGCACGGGATCACCGTCGCCGACGTCGATGGCGGGCTGGGGCTGGGCTATCTGGAGCATGTGGTCGCGTGCGAGGAGGTCGCGCGCGCGTCCGCCTCGATCGGCCTGTCCTATGGCGCGCACTCCAATCTGTGCGTCAACCAGATCGCGCGCTGGGCCAGCCCCGAGCAGAAGGCCCGGTATCTGCCCAAGCTGATCAGCGGCGAGCATGTCGGCAGCCTCGCCATGTCGGAGGCCGGCGCCGGCTCCGACGTCGTGTCGATGCAGCTGAAGGCGCAGGTGGTGCAGGGCGGCTATGTCCTCAACGGCACCAAGTTCTGGATCACCAACGCGGCCTATGCGGACACGCTGGTCGTCTATGCCAGGACGGGCGAGGGCAGCCGCGGCATCACCACCTTCCTGATCGAGCGCGGCATGCCCGGCTTCTCGATCGGGCAGAAGATTGACAAGATGGGGATGCGCGGCTCGCCCACCGCCGAGCTGGTCTTCACCGATTGCGAGGTGTCGGACGAACAGGTGGTGGGACCGGTCAATGGCGGCGTCGGCGTGCTGATGAGCGGGCTCGACTACGAGCGCACGGTGCTCGCCGGCATTCAGCTCGGCATCATGCAGGCGTGCCTCGACACGGTGCTGCCCTACCTGCGCGAGCGCCGGCAGTTCGGCGTGGCGATCGGCTCGTTCCAGCTGATGCAGGCCAAGGTGGCGGACATGTACGTCGCGCTCAACAGCGCCCGCGCCTATGTCTACGCCGTCGCCCGCTCGTGCGACGCGGGGCGGACGACGCGGTTCGACGCGGCGGGCGCGATCCTGCTCGCCAGCGAAAGCGCCTTCAAGGTAGCGGGCGAGGCGGTGCAGGCGCTGGGCGGCGCGGGCTATACCAAGGACTGGCCGGTCGAACGCTATCTGCGCGACGCCAAGCTGCTCGACATCGGCGCGGGGACCAACGAGATCCGGCGCATGCTGATCGGCCGAGAGCTGATCGGCGCGGCGGGCGTGGTGGCGCAGTGATCCAGCCCTTCGTCACCCTGAACTTGTTTCAGGGTCCATGCGCGACGACTGACCTGGGGAGAGACGTCGAGGGCAGCGCGTGGATGCTGAAACGAGTTCAGCATGACGGCGATCTGCTGTGACCGCCCCTGTCCTCACTTCCAACCTGTCGCTCGAGTCCGACCAGTTCCGCGCCAACGCCGCGCACAACCGCGCGCTCGTCGAGCAGCTTCGCGCCACCGTCGCCCAGGCCGCGCTCGGTGGCCCTGAAGCCTCGCGCGAGCGCCACACCGCGCGCGGCAAGCTCCTTCCCCGCGACCGGGTCGAGCGGCTGCTCGACCCCGGCTCACCCCTGTTGGAGATCGGCCAGCTCGCCGCGCACGGCCTGTACGACGGCCCAGGCGAGACAAACAGCACGCCGGGCGCCGGCATCATCGCCGGGATCGGCCGCGTCTCCGGCCGCCAGTGCATGATCGTGTGCAACGACGCGACAGTGAAGGGCGGCACCTATTTTCCATTGACAGTAAAGAAACACCTGCGAGCCCAGGAAATTGCTCGGGAAAACCGGCTGCCCTGCATCTACCTGGTCGACTCGGGCGGCGCCAACCTGCCGCATCAGGCGGAGGTCTTCCCCGACCGCGACCATTTCGGCCGCATCTTCTTCAATCAGGCGACGATGAGCGCGGCCGGCATCGCCCAGATCGCCTGCGTGATGGGGTCGTGCACCGCCGGCGGCGCCTATGTCCCGGCGATGAGCGACGAGACGGTGATCGTGCGCGGGCAGGGGACGATCTTCCTCGCCGGCCCGCCACTGGTGAAGGCCGCGACCGGCGAGGTGATCTCCGCCGAGGAGCTGGGCGGCGCCGACACCCACGGGCGACGCTCGGGCGTGGTCGATCACGTCGCGGAGAATGACGAACACGCGCTGACGATCGTGCGCGACATCGTCTCGACGCTGCCGCCGCCGACGGTGGCCAGCGTCAACCGCCGCGAGCCGCGCCCGCCGCGCTTCGACGCGGACGAGCTGTACGGCATCGTCCCCGCCGACGTCCGCGCGCCGTATGACGTGCACGAGGTGATCGCGCGTCTGGTCGACGGCAGCGAGTTCCACGCGTTCAAGGCACTGTACGGCGCATCGCTGGTCTGCGGCTTCGCGCACATCTGGGGCCTGCCCGTCGCGATCCTCGCCAACAACGGCGTGCTGTTCTCCGAGAGCGCGCAGAAAGGCGCGCATTTCATCGAGCTGGCGTGCCAGCGCCGGGTGCCGCTGCTGTTCCTCCAGAACATCTCCGGCTTCATGGTCGGTGGCAGATATGAGGCGGAAGGCATTGCGAAACATGGCGCCAAGCTCGTCACCGCGGTCGCCACCGCGAGCGTGCCGAAGATCACCGTGCTGATCGGCGGCAGCTTCGGCGCGGGCAATTACGGCATGTGCGGCCGCGCCTATGGACCCCGCTTCCTGTTCACCTGGCCCAATGCCCGCATCAGCGTGATGGGCGGCGAACAGGCCGCGTCCGTGCTCGCGGCCGTTCACCGCGACGCGGAGACCTGGACGCCCGAACAGGCGGAAGCCTTCAAGACCCCGATCCGCCAGAAGTACGAGGACGAGGGCAACCCTTATCACGCCACCGCGCGGCTATGGGACGACGGCATCATCGACCCCGCCCAGACCCGCGACGTGCTGGGCCTGGCACTGGCGGCGACGCTGGAAGCGGAGATCGGCGATCCCCGCTTCGGCGTGTTCCGGATGTGAGAGGGGAAGGCGAACCCATACCTCCCCGGAACGGGGAGGGGGACCGCTCGCCGAAGGCGAGTGGTGGAGGGGTCGCCCCGCCGCGTCTGCGTGCTCCGCGCAAGGTCGTCGAGCACGCCCGCCGGCAACGCCGCACCGGCAACCTGCCCGAGGTGATCCTGTGGCGCGCGCTGCGCACGCGTCCGGGCGGCTACAAGTTTCGCCGTCAGCATCCCGACCTACCCGGCGCCTTCGATTTCGCCTGCTTGTCGGCGCGGTTATGCATCGAGATTGATGGCGAGGTCCACAATCGGGGCGACCAGCCCGCGCGCGACGAGCGCAAGGACAACGCCGCCGCCGCCCTCGGCCTCGCCGTCCTGCGCCTTCCCGCCAGCTTGATCCTGCGCGACCTTGCTGCTGCGCTAGTCGCGATCGTTGCCGCCTGCCGCGAGCGTGCGGCGCCACCCGCCCCGCGCCGACCCCTCCACCACCGGCCTGCGGCCGGCGGTCCCCCTCCCCGTTCCGGGGAGGTATAAGGACG
>NZ_CAHJWX010000283.1 GCF_903643065.1 Sphingomonas bacterium
ATCGAATTGCGGATCGGCCAGCGCCACCGCCTCGGCGAGACCCAGCCAGGGCGCGCGCTCGACCAGCACCGGCCGCCCGGGATCGGCGGCGGCGCGCTGGTTGACCAGCTTGAGCGTCGCGGCGCGGCCGGCGGAGATCAGGATGGCCGCCTGGCTCCCCGGATCGAAGGCGTCGAGCCGGGCGGGGTCCGCCGTCTCGACCGCCAGCATCGCGCTGCCCTCCACCGCGATCGGCCAGCCGCGCCGCAATGCGTCGATCGCGCGCGCGGCGGCGCGCGGGTCCGCGCTCACCAGGCGAACTCGGTCATGATCGGCACATGGTCGCTGGGCTTGAGCCAGGCGCGGGCGGATTCGAACACGTGATGCGACACCGCGCTGGCGGCGACGTCCGCGGTCGCCCATTGATGATCGAGCCGGCGACCGCGATCGGACGCCGCCCAATCCTTGGCGCGGTAGCTCCACCAGGTGTGCAGCCGCGCCGGCGCGGGATGGAAATGGCGGCCGAGATCGACCCAGCTGTTCGAGGCCATCAGCCGATCGAGCGCGTCCACCTCGACCGGCGTGTGGCTGACCGTGCCGAGCAGCTGCTTGTGGCTCCACACGTCGGCCGGCAGCGGCGCGATGTTGAGATCGCCGACCAGCAGCGTCGGCGTGTCCAGCGCCGCCGACCAGCGCGTCATGCGATCGAGGAAGTCGAGCTTCTGGCCGAATTTGGGGTTCGCCTCGCGATCGGGGACGTCGCCGCCGGCGGGGACGTAGACGTTCTCCAGCCGCACGCCATTCGGAAGCGCCACGCCGATGTGCCGCGCCTCCCGGTTCGCCTGCCAGTCAAGCCGGTCATCGGCCGCGACGGGCACACGCGCGACGATCGCGACGCCGTGATGCATCCGTTGGCCGTGGAGCAGGAGGTGGCGATAGCCCAAGGCGTGAAAGGCGGCGACGGGGAAGTCGGCGTCGATCACCTTGGTCTCCTGCAGGCACAGGATATCGGGCGCCGCCTCGCGCAGGAACCGCGCGACGATGTCGATCCGGAAGCGGACCGAGTTGATGTTCCAGGAGGCGATCTTCACGGGCGGTGTTTAGGAGAGCGGAGCGCTGCGGCAAAGCCGCGTCGTGACGTCGGACGGGTTCGGCTGGCGCTGCCCCGCCGGCTGCGCTTGCGCGTCTTGGGAGCCGCTTCGCTGCTCCCATCCGCGCTACGCGAAAGGCCCCCGCTCCGGGGGCTTGGAGCGAGGGCCGACCTAGCGTTCGTCACGCAGGCGGGAACGAACCCGACGCGGGCAACAGGGGGAAACCCCACGCCGACCCGTTCCGCCCCGGCGCCTTAGCCGGGCGAACCTGTCGCTTGTATGAACGCGACATCTATCGGGGGCCCGCGACGTGCGGTCGCGGATCCGTCCAGGCAAAGGCATTGGCGGCGACCGCGACGCCAAACCGTTGATTCGTCAGGCGAACCGTCGTCCGGTTGTTCTGGCTGTCGAGCGCCACCCAGCCTTGGAGCGCGAGCCCCGCCGGCCCCGCGCCACCGCGCGCGAAGACCAGGGTGATGCGGCCATATTCGGGGTGCGCGGGGTCGTTCGCGTCGACCGCGAGCAGGCGCGGATCGGTCCCGGACGACAGCTTCGCATAGCGGCCGATGTCGCGGCCGGGATCGATCAGCACGCCCAGCGGCGAGTTCCTGACCGGCCAGCGCTGCACCTGCTTCACCTGATAATCGACAAAGGTCAGCGCGCCCCCGTCCGCGACAATCAGCAGCGGCACGCCCTTTTGATACTGGAAGCGGATGCGGCCGGGCTGCTTGAGCGTGAACGTCCCGGTCAGCGTCTGGCCGTTGCGGTCGATCTGGCTGAAGTCGGCGGTCATCGTGGTGAGACCGCGCAGATGCGCCTGCACGAGCTGGAGGTCGCCGGCGCGCGCGGACGGCGCGGCGGGCGCCGCGACCGCGATCGCGGCGGCGAGGAAGGGGAGCGGGGTCATGCGCGGGTGGTAGCCCGGCGGCTTGAACTCGGGCTGAACCGGCTCAGTTCAGCAGGTAACGCTGCCAGAACAGCAGCGACGTCCAGAACTGATAGTCCGCGTTCGCCTTTTTCACATAGCCATGCCCCTCGTCGGCCGCGATCATGTGCCAGGCCGGCACGCCGTTCGCGCGCACCGCCGCCACCATCTGGCGCGCCTCCGACGGCGGCACGCGCGGATCGTTGCCGCCGGTGACGACGAAGAGCGGGATCTTCAGCTCGCGCGCGCGGGTGAGCGGCGAGATGGCGAGCAACTGCGCGCGCTGCGCCGGATCGCGCTCGTCGCCATATTCGACGCGGCGCAGGTCGCGGCGGTAGCTCTGCGTGTTCTGCAGGAAAGTGATCCAGTTCGAGATCGCGACCACGCAATTCGCCGCGCGCAGCCGCGCGCCATACCGGATCGCGACCGCGTAGCACATATAGCCGCCATAACTGCCGCCCGTCTCGCCGATCCGCGCGGCGTCGATGCCCGGATCGGCGGCGAGCCGGTCAAGGAACGCGCCGATGTCCTTGACACTGTCCTCGCGCCGGCCCGGGCCGTCGTCGAGCCCGAGGAAAGTCTTGCCGAAGCCGCTGGAGCCGCGGACGTTGGGGGTGAACAGCGCGATGCCCAGCTCGTTGGTCAGATAGTCGGCGCGGCCGCCGAACGCCGGCCGCGCTTGGCTTTCCGGGCCGCCATGGATGCTGACGATCAGCGGGCGCTTGCCCGGGAACCGCCGGGCATCGGGTCGGTAGAGGAAGCCGGAGACGCGGGTGCCGTCGAAGCTCGTCACCTCGACCAGCTCGGGCTTCGCGTCGCGTTCGGGGTCGAGCCCGCCCGTCTCGCCGTGCGTCCAGCGCGTCACGGCATTCCTGGCGTCGAGCGCATAGACATCGTTGGGCGCGGTGGCGGACGAGAGCGAGAAACCGAGCCGCCCATCTGAGCCCAGTGGAGGCCGGTGACGACGCCGACCGGCACCCGCGCCGCCGTCCGCACCCGGCCGCTGGCGACGTCGAGCAGCCGGACGCGGCTGATCCCCGCCTCGTTGACCGTATAGGCGATCGTCGTGCCGTCGTCGCTGATCGCGAAGTCCTCGACATCCCAGCGCGGCTCGGGCGCCACCGCGCCGAACCGGCCGCTGACGCGGTCGATCACGCCAGCCGCTGGAACTCGGCTCCCTCGTCGGACGTGACCCACAGCCGGCCGTCGGGCGCGAACGCCGCGTGGTCATAGGCGACCGGGCGGGCGTGATCGCCGACCGGGGTCAGCTTGCCGGTCGCCACGTCGGCGAGCCACAGGTTCGACTTGGCGGCCGAGATGTCCTCGCGCAGCAGCGCGGTGGCGCCGTCGGGCGAGAAGTCCGCGACCGACCAGCCGCCGCCGGACACTCGCGCCAGCAGCCGGTCGCTCCCCGGATCGCGCGGATCGACCATGTAGAGGTCGCTGTCCGTGCCGTCGCGCCGCGTCGACGAATAGCCGAGCCAGCGGCCGTCCTGCGTCCAGGCGCCGATCTCATTGCGGCTCTTGCCATCGGTGAGCAGCGTCAGCCGACCGTCGCGCAGCGCGTAGAGCTGCCAGAACTCGGAGCCGCCGACATCCTTCTGCACCACCAGCGCGTCGCCGCGCTTCCTCGCCCAGCTCGCGCCCGCGATCGCGTCGTCCTCGAACGAGAGCTGACGCCGGTTGCCCAGCGGCGCCGCCACCTCGTGCACCTGCGCGGTGTTGCCGAACCGGGTGAGGATCAGTGCCGCGCCGGTGCGCGGGTTCCAGCCCTGAAACGCGGCGCCGCGATATTCGAGATAGGGCCGCGTCCGCTCCGCCAGTGCGCGCGGCACGGCCGGCGCCTGCTCGATCGCGAGCGCGGCGGGCGGCGCCACCGTGTCGCCGCGATCC
>NZ_CAHJWX010000284.1 GCF_903643065.1 Sphingomonas bacterium
TCGCAGCGGCATGATCACCGGCCGGCGATCCACTCAACCCGCCTGCGAGACTGTTCAAACAAACCGAGCCACCTCTCAGCCACAAGCATCATGTCGGCGAGCTCGGCATCGATTGCCGCATGTGCCATTACGGCGTCGAAACCGGCGCGCGGGCGATCGTGCCGCCGACCAAGGTCTGCATGACCTGCCATTCGCAGCTGTGGACCAATGCGCCGATGCTCGGCCCGGTGCGCGAGAGCTTCGCCACCGGGCGCCCGCTCACCTGGTCGCGCGTCAACCGGTTGCCCGATTACGCCTATTTCGACCATCATGTGCATGTTCGCGGCGGGGTGCCGTGCGCGGCGTGCCACGGCGCGATGGACGACATGGCGCTGACCCGCCAGGCCGTGCCGATGACGATGCAATGGTGTCTCTCCTGCCATCGCGAGCCGGGGCGACGGATCGTGCCCGCCGCGCGCGAATATGCGCCCCGGCCCTATGATGCGCCGCTGACCCCAGCCGAGGCGCGGGCGATCCACGCGCGCGTCGCCGGTCTGGACACCGCCAAGCTGACGGACTGCTCGACATGCCATCGCTGAGCGACGATCTTGGCCGCCGCGAGGCGCTGAGACTGATCGCCGCAGGCGCGGCCGTGGCGCTGGCGGGGTGCAGCAAGCCCGACGCGCCGATCTATCCCAGCGCCGCCGACGGCGAGGGCGCGATGCCCGGCGCCGTCCGCCGCTACGCCACCACGATCGCGCTGGCGGGCTATGGCCGGGGGGTGACCGGGCTGGTGGTGGACGGACGGCCGATCAAGCTGGAAGGGCTCGCCGCTCACCCGGCCAGCCTCGGCGCGACCGACCTGTTCGCCGAGGCCGCGATCCTCGACCTCTACGATCCGCAGCGCCTGCGCGGGGCGGCGGCGACCGCGATCCGCGTCGAATTGTTCACCCCCAAGGGCGATTTCGTCACCGCCGACGAATATAACCGGCTGTTCACGCTCCACGGCACGATCATGGTGTGGTTCTTCCTCGTGCCGTCGATCCCGACGACGATGGGCAATTTCCTGCTGCCGCTGATGATCGGCGCCAAGGACGTGGCGTTCCCCAAGCTCAACCTGCTGTCATGGTACATCTATCTCGGCGGCGGGCTGCTGACGGTGGCGGCATTGCTGGCGGGGGGCGTCGATACCGGCTGGACCTTCTACACGCCCTTCTCGACGCTCTATTCCAATTCGGCGGTGCTGCTGGCGGCGCTCGGCATCTTCGTGGTCGGCTTCTCGTCGATCGCCACGGGCGTGAACTTCATCACCACCATTCACATGCTGCGCACCACCGGCATGACCTGGATGCGGCTGCCGCTGTTCGTGTGGGCGATGTACGCGACCAGCCTGGTGATGGTGCTGGCGACGCCCGTGCTGGCGATGAGCCTGTTGATGGTGATCGCCGAGCGCGCGTTCGGGCTGCCCGATCTTCGATCCGCGTTCGGGCGGCGACCCGTTGCTGTTCCAGCACCTGTTCTGGTTCTACAGCCATCCGGCGGTCTACATCATGATCCTGCCGGGAATGGGCGTGGTCTCGGAGATCATCGCCTGCGAGGCGCGGCGGCGCGTGTTCGGCTATCAGTTCATGGTCTATGCGATGATTGTGATCGCGGTGATCGGCTTCATGGTGTGGGGCCATCACATGTTCGTCTCGGGGCAAAGCCCGTATGCCAGCCTGGTGTTCAGCTTCCTGTCGTTCATCGTCGCGGTGCCGTCGGCGATCAAGGTGTTCAACTGGACGGGCACGCTCTACGGCGGGCAGATCCGCTTCTCGGCGCCGATGCTGTATGCGTTGGGCTTTGTCGGACTGTTCACGCTGGGCGGGATTACCGGGCTGTTCCTCGCCACGATCCGCTCGACGTGCACGTCACCGACACCTATTTCGTGGTGGCGCACTTCCATTACATCATGGTCGGCGGCACGGTCTCGGCCTTCTTCGGCGGCCTGCATTTCTGGTGGCCGAAGATCACCGGGCGGCTCTATTCGGAAGCGTTCGCGCGGTTCGCCGCGATCTCGATGTTCTTCGGGTTCAACTTCACCTTCTTCCCGCAGTTCATCCTCGGCTATCTCGGCATGCCGCGCCGCTATCACGAATATCCGCCCGAATTCCAGCTGTGGAACGTGATGTCGTCGACCGGCGCGGTGGTGCTGGCGATCGCCTATCTGATACCGCTCTTCTATCTCGGCTGGTCGCTGCTCAACGGCGAACGCGCGCCCGACAATCCGCACGACGCCACCGGGCTCGAATGGACCGTCCCGTCCCCGCCACCGACCGGCAACTTCGCGACCCCGCCGATCGTGACCGACGAGCCCTACGCCTATCACGAGGAAGGCGAGCATCCGCATAGCGCGGACCACCCCGCCGCCCGGCCGCAAGGCTCATGACCGCGCCCGAAGCCGCGCTGAACGAGCCGTGGGAGGCGCGCGAGCGCCAGCACGCGGCGATGCTGTTCGGGCTGTGGGTGTTCCTCGCCAGCGAAATCCTGTTCTTCGGCGGGCTGTTCCTGCTCTACGCGCACGCCCGCCTGTTCGACAATGTCGGCTTCACCGCCGGCGGGCGCGCGGCGAACGCGTGGTTCGGCACCGCCAACACGCTTGTGCTGATGACCAGCAGCCTGACGATGGCGCTGGCCGAACGCGCGACCCGCGCGGGCTGGACGCGCCTCGCCCGCTTCGGATTGTGGGCGACGATCGCGCTCGGGCTGGTCTTCCTCGTCGTCAAGGGCTTCGAATATCACGAGGATCTGGCCGAGCATCTGTTTCCGGGGAGGCGCTTCCGCTTCGCGCAGCCGGGCGCCGCCCAGTTCTGGAGTTTCTACTGGACGATCACGATCGTCCACGCGACCCACCTTACCATCGGCCTCGGCTTCGTTACGCGGCTGCTGCTGCTCGATCGGCGCGGCGCGCTCGGCCGGCGCTGGATGGGCGCCGAAGTGACGACGGTCTATTGGCACCTCGTCGATGTCGTGTGGGTGATCCTCTATCCGTTGCTCTATCTGGTCGGGCGCTAGGCGGTGGACAGGGAGTTCCGCCATGTCGTGGTCCGCGCGCTGGCGGTGTGGATCGGGCTGCTTCTGCTGCTGCTGGCGTCGGTCGGCTACGCCTATCTGCCCGGCGGGCCGGCGAAACTGCCGGTCGGGCTGCTGATCGCGGCGGCGAAGGTGGCGCTGATCGCCGAGATCTTCATGGAGCTGCGCAAGGCCAGCCCGCTGGTGCGGGTCGCGGCGGCGGCGGGCGCGTTCTGGCTCGGCCTGCTGTTCCTGTTCAGCTTCGCCGACTTCCTGACCCGTTAGCGGCCGGGGAGCATGGGGTTCCGGTGGCTGCTCGATTGCCGCGCTTCGTCTCGGCCGATCCCGGCGGCAACCGCATGGACGCCGGTTCCCCATGTCCGGTGTCGAACCCTCGGCCAACTACTTCAGCTCCACCGGCTATGACCCAGACTGAACGGAATCCGATCTATGCCAGCTGCTGATGCGCCTACTCGTAGATCCCTCATTCTTTGATGGCGCCGGCGAGCGTTTTGAGCGGCATGTCGGCCGGCAGGATCGAAAGGTAGTATTTATGCTCCTGGCTGAGCGATGCTCACCGACCAGCCAGACCTCCTCACCCGCCATCCAGATCCCGCGGAAATTCGGTACCAGCCTTACGCCGACGGGGCTCTTCTCCACCTGTTTTCCAATCTGATCTCAGCTCGGAACGGCAGCAAGCATATGGTTGCGTGGTGCTACCATCGCGATTACTAAGTACCTGTTTCGTAATGCCTATTTTGAGTTACGATGGTTGCGGGGACCCGCTTTCATCTTAGCTTGCGATCTCCGTCACCAGCGAGATTGGCTAGCTTTTGCGATCTGA
>NZ_CAHJWX010000285.1 GCF_903643065.1 Sphingomonas bacterium
CCGCGCCTCGGGTGGGGCGGGCGCCTATCCGTTGGCGGGATACGCCCCAGACTCACCACCGGTCACCTGTAGGCTTGCCGCCTCCAGCCGCGCGAGCACGCCCTGCGTCACCTGGCCCAGCGCCTCTTCCGAGAAGAAGCCGCCCGGCACTAGGCAGCGGTCGATCAGCACGCGGCGGAAGGCGGCGAAGGTCTCCGCATCCGGCCGGCCGGGATCGCGCCAGAAATCGTCCAGCGTGCCCTGGAACGTGATCCCCGCCATGTCGTAGATCGCCTGGCCAAGCGCGATCACCGGCACGCCTTCGCTGAGCGCCAGCGTGCCGCTAGTGCTGTTGATCGTCACCATGCCCCTGGCACCCCGGGCGACGGGCACTATGTCGCCGCTTTCCAGATAGTCGATGCGTCCCTCGACGCCGTACAACGCGGCGAGCGAGGCCGCCTCGTCGCGCCAGTCGCGCACGCCATTATCGAGCGGATGCTCCTTGATGAGAAGGCGCAACGGCGCGGACGCATGCACGGCGAACGAATCGATCACCAGCCGCAGCGCGTCCGAGATGCCCGCGAAGGGCGAATGCAGCCGGATCTGCGCGTCGGAATCGAGCTGGAGCGGGAACAGCACGTACGGATCGCCGCCCTGCGCCAGCGCGTCCATTACCCGGCGGGACCGCCCGGCCGCCTCGTCCCGATGCCTCAGCCGCCGCACCCAGCCGGTCGCCTCCACCAGCGCGGGCCAGGGACGATGATTTTGCCAATAGGGATAGCGCCAGCGGCTGAGCACGTCGGCCGCGTTGTAGGCCAGCGCCTCGGCCGCGCGGCGCCGGAACGACGAGGGCACCTGATGATGCTCGGGCGCGGGCGGCAGGCGGGCGGCCTCGGCGCGATACCAGGCGGGATCGCGCGGCAGGCTGGAATGGCCGTTCACCCCGCCCGCCTCGAACGTCACCCAGTCGGGGCGGATATAGCCTTCCTCAAACACGTACACGGGCGTGCCCAGCGCGCGGCAGGTGTGGATCGCGGCCATGTGCAGCGGTCGGCAGTCGCCGAACAGCACGACGTCGGTGATGCCGTGCGCGGCGATCATGCCGGCCAGCGCGTCGGGCCAGTCCGCGGGCGAACCGCGATAGTCAATGCCGCCCGGCAGCCGCCAGAACAACCAGTCCCCGCCGTTGAAGTTCACCTTGTGGACGCAGTGCCCGCGCGCGCGCAGCGCCTGGCCCAGCCGGCGGAACAGCGGGCCCATCAGCCCCTGGAGCAACAGGATACTGCGGCGAGCAGGGCGCGGGGCGGGCTGCGGCATCCCCGACGTCGCTACTGTCGTAATCGGGCGATGAGCGGTCGGGTCGGGCGTCTGGCGGTCGTGCATGTATCGACCCCGATATAGCGATAGGCGACAAGGAGCGATATCAAACACGTAAGGGGCAACGGCGGCGGACACCTTCCGGCCGTGACAGTCCCACGGCCCACCGCTACGCCGCGCGTCGCGTCACTGCGGGCACCGGGCATCGGCCGGGCGTCGGGCGGCATCAGGGCTTCAGGCGGCGGACTCGGTGATCTTCAGCTTTTGCCTTCTCGCCACCATCGTCGGCTCGTTGCTGCTGGACACGCTGGTGCGGCCGCGGCCGAAGCGGGCGTGGACGGGGCAGCGCAGCCTGCCGGGACGGGCGCTGCTGCTCGCGGCAACGACGACGCTGTTCGGTCTGTTCTTCGCACTGTCGGGCAGCGCGCCGCTCGCTGCGGCGCTGGCAGTCGCGTTGCTGGCCGCCTTCATGCTCGCGTCCAACGCCAAGCACGCGGTGCTGGGCGAGCCGCTGCTGTTCTCGGACTTGGCGCTGGTGGGGGGGATGATGCGCCATCCGGGCTTCTACCTGACTGCCCTGACCGTGCGGCAGAAGGCGGGGGCCGTGGTCGGCATCGTCGGGCTGGTTGTCGCGCTCGCCTGGCTGTTCATGCCGCGGGCGGGGCCGCATCTGGTGGGGGCGGCGCTGGGCGTGGCGGCGGGGGGAGTGCTGGTTGCGATGCTGCGCGGCTGGACCGTTGCCGGGCTGGCGCCGGAGCCCGATGCCGACGCCGACGTCGCCCGCCATGGCCTGGTCGCGACGATGCTGCTCTACTGGTGGCGCTGGCGTGATACGCCCGATCCGCCGGCGTGTCCGACCCCGGCGGCGACGTTACCCGATACGACGCCCGAACTTGTCATCGTCGTGCAGTGCGAGTCCTTTGCCGATCCCGTGGCACTGACCGGCAACCCTTCGCTGGCCCTCGCCGGGCTGACGCGCGCACGGGAGCGGGCGTCGCTGTGGGGCGACCTCGCCGTCAGCGGCTTCGGCGCCTACACGATGCGGACCGAATACGGCGTGCTGTTCGGGCGCGACGAGGACGCGCTGGGCTTTCGCCGCTTCGACCCGTTCCTCACTGCAGCGCGCGAGGCTTCGTACGCGCTCCCCCGCCGGCTGGGCGCGGCGGGCTATACCGGCGTGTTCGCGCACCCGCACGACCTGCGCTTCTACCGCCGCGACCGGCTCATGCCCGAAATCGGCTTTTCGCGCGTGATCGGCGCGGAGGGGTTCCCGCCGACGCCGCCCGGCGAGCGCTATCTCGACGACCCGACCTTCGGCACCGCGCTCGCCGCGCTCGCCGCTGCGGCCGCGGGGCCGACGTTCCTCTACGCCGTCACGATGGAGAACCACGGGCCGTGGGTGGCAGGCCATCCGGCCGGATCGCCCGGCGGGCTCGAGGCGTATCTCGGCCACCTGCGCGGCAGCGACGCGATGTTGTCAGGCCTGATCGACCATCTGGATGCGGGGGGCCGGCGCGCGCTGCTGGTGTTCTTCGGCGATCACCGGCCTAGCATCCCCGGCGCGGTCGAGCCGGGCCCGGTGCGCCACACGCCCTATGCGATGCTGCACTTTCCTCGCGAGGAGGAGGTTTCCGGCCGACGCGCGGACCTATCGCCCGACGAGCTGCACCACGCGATCCTGCACGCCACGCTGCGTCGCGGCGCAATTTGTAGGAAATCCGCGTCGGCTCCTACCGATGTTGAGGATAAGCAATCGTAGAACGTGGCAAATTCGTTGCGGGCATCACGGGTTGACAGGACGAGCGCCCCCCTGTCCATGACGACGGAGATGGACATGCCACGACAAGGCCGGACACCGAACCGGAGGACAGGAGCGCGTCGCGCCCAGCCGCAGCGCCTGCGGCTGTTCCGCAGCGATCGTCTGGAGCGGCTGACGGTGATGACGCCGCGGGCGTTCGCGGCCACCTGGGGCCTGCTGCTGCCGCTCGTCGCCTGGGCGGGCTCGGGGGCGGCAAGCCTTCCGGCGTGGTTCGCGCTGGTGGCGCTGGGCCTGGTCGGCTGGTCGCTGTTCGAATATGCGATGCACCGCTTCCTGTTCCATCTGGAACCACGCTCCGCATTTGGCCGGCGGCTCGGCTTCATCATGCACGGCAACCACCACGAGGATCCCGGCGACCCGCATCGCAGCATGATGCCGCTCGCCGTCAGCCTGCCCTGGTCCGCCGCGATCTGGGCCGGGTGCGCGCTGGCGTTCGGGCCGGCGGGAACGGTAGCGTTCTTGGGCTTCGCGATCGGCTACGTCGCGTACGACAGCATCCACTACGCCTGCCACCAGTTGCCGGTGAAGGGCCGCCTGCTCCGCGCGCTGCGCCGGCACCACCTGCGCCATCACTTCGGGCGCGAGGAAGGACATTATGCGATCACCGCGATCTGGTGGGACCGGGTGTTCGGGACGATGGTGGCGGGGAAGGCAGCGTCGGGCATCATGCAGGTTCGCACCTAGCACTACTTTGGCAGAGTGAAGGAACTGGGTGGAATCGCGGATGATTCTGGTGGCATGAAGTTGCTGACCGGG
>NZ_CAHJWX010000286.1 GCF_903643065.1 Sphingomonas bacterium
CAAGCCGCCGGCGCCGCCCTCGATCACCGTCACCGCCGATGACGGCACGCCGATCGCGCGGCGCGGCGCGGTGGTCGGCGCGCCGGTCGACGCCGCTACCCTGCCAAAGCACGTCACGCAGGCGTTCATCGCGATCGAGGACCGGCGCTTCTACTCGCATTGGGGCATCGATCCGCGCGGCATCGCGCGCGCGCTGGTCCACAATTCGACCAGCGACGAGCGCAGCCAGGGCGCGAGCACGATCACCCAGCAGCTCGCCAAGAACGCGTTCCTCGACTCCGACCGCACGGTCGGGCGCAAGCTGCGCGAGGTGCTGATCGCCTTCTGGCTGGAGGCGCGGCTGTCGAAGAACGAGATCCTGTCGCGCTATCTGTCGAACGTCTATTTCGGCGATAACGTCTATGGGCTGACGGCGGCGGCCAGACATTATTTCGGCCGCGCGCCACGGGACCTGAACGTCGGCCAGGCGGCGATGCTGGCGGGGCTGGTCAAGGCGCCGTCGCGGCTGGCGCCGACCTCGAATCTGGCCGGTGCCCGGAAGCGCGAGATGGTGGTGGTCGCCGCGATGCGCGACGCCGGCTTCCTCACCGCCGCCGGCGCGGCCGCCGTGCAGCCGCAGCGCGTGCTGGCGCAGAAACCGCTCGCGGTGCCGACCGGCACCTATTTCGCCGACTGGGTGCTGCCGGAGGCGCGCGAGGCGGCGGGCGAGGTGACGGCGAACGACACCGCGGTCGAGACGACGCTCAGTCCCCGGCTGCAGCGGCTGGCCGAACAGGTCGTGCGTCATGCCGGGCTCCGGCAGGCGCAGATGGCGCTGGTCGCGATGCACCCCGATGGCCAGGTCGTCGCGATGGTCGGCGGCAAGGATTACAGGACCTCCACGTTCAACCGCGCGACACAGGCGCGGCGCCAGCCCGGCTCGGCGTTCAAGCTTTTCGTCTATCTGGCGGCGCTGCGCTCGGGCATGGGCGTCGACGACACGGTGGACGACGCGCCGCTCGACTGGGCGGGATGGCGCCCACGCAACGACGACGGGCGCTTCCTGGGGCCGATCAACCTGCGCCGCGCCTTTGCGCGCTCATGCAACGTCTGCGCGGCGCGGCTGACGCAGCAGGTGGGGGTCAAGGCCGTGATCAAGGCGGCGCGCGACCTGGGCATCTCGACGCCGATCGCCAGCGAGGCGACGATCTCGCTGGGCACCGCGCAGGTCTCGCTGCTGGAGCTGACCGCCGCCTATGCCGCGATCGCCGACGGCCATTATCCGGTGCGCCCGCGCGGCGTCGAGCAGGTTCGAAACGAGGGCTGGCTGGACGGGCTGATCGGGCGCCAGTCGGCGATCGACGACCGGCTGGAGACGGGCATGAAGGCGCTGCTCGATGCGTCGCTCAACCGGGGCACGGGGATCGAGGCGTCGCTGGGCATCCCCGCCTGGGGCAAGACGGGGACGACGCAGGACGGGCGCGATGCGCTGTTCATCGGCTGGTCGAAGGATCTGGTGGTGGGCGTGTGGGTGGGGAACGACGACAACACGCCCAATCCCGGGCTGCACGGCGGCGGCGTGCCGGCGCGGCTGTGGCGCCAGTTCATGGCCGGCGCGCTCAACCTGCCCGCGCGCGTGGCGCCGCCCAAGCCGACCGCCGACGACACCGAGCCCGCCGACGTGATGGGCGAGGGCGGGCTGAACGTCTCGGGCGACCTCAAGGGGCTGGGGATCGACCTCAAGCTGGGCAAGGACGGCAGCATCTCGATCGGCCCGGCGGAGGACAGGAAGCCGGCGCCCCCGGCGGAGGACGAGCGCAAGAGGGAGGACGGGCCGGAGTGACTTGTTCTTTGTCCTCCCCGGCTTGCTGGGGGAGGACAAAGCGAGGGCCGGCGCTTAGGACGGGCGCATGCGCTTCTTCTCCGACAACGCCGCCGCCGTGCATCCGGCGGTACTCGCATCGCTCCACGACGCCGACCAGCTCGACACCGCCTATGACGGGGACCGCTGGTCCAGGGCGCTCGACGGGCGGTTGTCCGACCTGTTCGGGACGGCATGCCGCGTGCTCTGGGTCCCCACCGGGACGGCGGCGAACTGCCTGGCGCTGGGCGCGCTGTGCCCGCCCTGGGGGGCCACGATCTGCCACCGCGACGCGCACATCCAGAACGACGAGGGGGGCGCGCCGGCCTTCTATACGCACGGCGCCACGCTGATGCTCGCCGACGGGCCGGGCGCCAAGCTGACGCCCGCGAGCATCGCCGCCGTCGCCGACGCGCAGGCGAACGACGTGCATCGCGTCCAGCCGCATGCCGTGTCGATCACCAACGCGACCGAATACGGGCTGGCGTACCGGCCGGACGAGGTGGCGGCGATCGGGGCGCTGGCGCGCGCGCGCGGCTGGGGGCTGCACATGGACGGCGCGCGCTTTGCCAACGCGGTGGCGTTCACCGGGGCCGACCCGGCCGACCTGACCTGGCGCGCGGGGGTGGACGCGCTGTCCTTCGGCTTCGTCAAGAACGGCGGGATGAGCGCGGAGGCGCTGGTGTTCTTCGGAGACCGTCACGTGGCGGAGACGCTGCGGCGCCGCAAGCGCGCGGGGCTGTTGCTGTCCAAAGGCCGCTACCTGGCGGCGCAGGTCCTGGCGATGCTGGATGGCGACCTGTGGCTCGCCAATGCCCGCGCCGCCAACGCGCGAGCGGCGACGCTGGCGCGCGCGGCGGGGGAGCGGCTGATCCACCCGGTCGAGGCGAACGAGCTGTTCCTGCGCGCGACGCCGGGCGAGGCGGCGGCGCTGCGGGCGCAGGGTTTCGACTTCTATGACTGGGCGGCGGGCGAAATCCGGCTGGTGACCGCCTGGGACACCGACGAGGCGCATGTCGACGCGCTGGCGGCGGCGCTGGCGCGGCTGGACGCGGCGCCGGGCGGCGACGGGCACAGGGAGCTGGCGCCGGGCGAGGGCGTGCCGGGGTGACGGACAGATCGCGGCTCGGCATCCTGGTTCCCTTCGCGGTCGTGACGCTGATCTGGGGATCGACCTGGATCGTCATCCGTGACCAGCTAGGGGTGGTGCCGTCGTCATGGTCCGTCACCTATCGCTTCACGCTCGCCGCCGTCGCGATGGCGGGGGTGGCGTTGGCGCGGGACGAGCGCTTCGCCGTCGACCGTGCCGGCTGGGCGTTCGCGGGCGCGGTCGGGCTGCTGCAGTTCTGCGGTAATTTCAACCTCGTCTATCGCGCCGAGCATTTCATCACCTCCGGGCTGGTCGCGGTGGTGTTCGCCTTGCTGCTCGTCCCCAACGCGCTGCTCGCGCGCGTCTTCCTGGGCCAGCGGCCGGGGCGGCGGCTGCTGATCGGGTCGGGCATCGCGATGGCGGGCGTCGTGGCGCTGTTCGTGCACGAGGCGCGGGTCGATCCGCATGGCACCCGCGCGTCGCTGACCGGCATCGGCTATACGCTGGCGGCGGTCGCGTGCGCGAGCGGCGCCAACGTGCTGCAGGCGACCGACACCGCGCGGCGCTATCCGATGGCGGCGACGCTGGCGGTGGCGATGGGACTGGGCGCGTTGACCGATGGCGCGCTCGCCTGGGTGACGACCGGGCCGCCGGTGGTCGAGCACCGGCTCGGCTATTGGCTCGGCATCGCCTATCTGGGGCTGGCGGCGTCGGCGCTGGCGTTTCCGCTCTATTACCGCGTGCTGCGCGCGATCGGGCCGGCCAGGGCGGCCTATTCGTCCGTGATCGTGCCGGTGATCGCGATGGCGCTATCGACGGGATATGAGGGCTATCGCTGGACGCCGCTGACGATCGGCGGCGCGGCGCTGGCGGGGGTCGGGCTGGCGGTGGCGCTGAGCGCGCGCAGGCCGGCCCGGTAGTCG
>NZ_CAHJWX010000287.1 GCF_903643065.1 Sphingomonas bacterium
CGGGGCCGGCGACCGCCGACACGCTGCCGGCGAGCTTCACCGCCGGGCTCGACCGCGCGCTCCGCCGGCCGCTGGCGCGGATCGTGGCCAATGCGGACACGATCAACGCCGCCGCCGACGGGCCGATCGCGCCCGATTACGCCGACTACGCCGCCGACATCGCGCATGCCGGACGGCATCTGCTGGAGCTGGTCGATGATCTGGTCGATCTGCAGGCGATCGAGCGGCCAGACTTCATGCTGGCGGTCGAGCCGATCGACCTGGCGGAGGTGGCGCGCCGCGCGGCGGGGCTGCTGGGCGTGCGCGCGGGGCAGATGCGCGTCGTGATCGAGCGGCCGGCGTCGCTCGCCGCCTGTCCGGCGCGAGGCGACCATCGCCGGGCGCTGCAGATCGCGGTCAACCTGCTCGGCAACGCGCTGCGCTACTCGCCCAGGGGCGAGACGGTGCGGGTGGAGGCGTTTGGTGACCGCGACCAGGCGCGGCTGGTCGTGACGGATCGGGGCAAGGGGATCACGCCGGCCGATCAGGCGCGCATCTTCGGCAAGTTCGAGCGCGTCGATCCGAGCGAGGTCGGCGGCAACGGGCTCGGCCTGTACATTGCCCGGCGGCTCGCGCGCGGGATGAACGGCGACCTGACGGTGGAGAGCGCGCCCGGCGAAGGGGCGCGTTTCACGCTCAGCTTACCGGTTTAGGCGGCGGCCGATGCCGATCAGCGTGATCCCGATCACCGCGAGCACGGAGCCGCGTGTCGCCCAGGGCCGCTGGTCGAGCATGAAGGAGGACGCCGGCCAATGAATATAGCCCAGCCCCTGACCGATCCACAGCAGCCCCATCAACGTCGCGAGCACGCCGACGATGAGCAGGAGCGCGCGGATCGGTCGCATCAGCGCTGGCCCACGGGCAGATAGGGCCGCGCGGTCGCGCCCGCGTAGAGCTGGCGGGGGCGGCCGATCTTCTGGTCGGGATCGGTGATCATCTCGTTCCACTGCGCCACCCAGCCGACGGTGCGGGCGAGCGCGAACAGCGCGGTGAACATGGAGGTCGGGAAGCCGATCGCCGACAGGATCACGCCCGAATAGAAGTCGACGTTGGGGAACAGCTTCTTCTCGGCGAAATAATCGTCCTTGAGCGCGATCTCCTCCAGCTGGAGCGCCACGTCGAACACCGGATCGGTGACGCCCAGCGCGCCCAGCACCTCGCGCACCGTCTGCTGCATCACGGTCGCGCGCGGATCGTAGTTCTTGTAGACGCGATGGCCGAAGCCCATCAGGCGGAACGGATCGTTCTTGTCCTTGGCGCGCGCGATATATTCGGGGATGCGATCGGGCGTCCCGATCTCGCGCAGCATGTTGAGCGCCGCCTCGTTCGCGCCGCCATGCGCCGGACCCCACAGGCAGGCGATGCCCGCCGCGATGCAGGCGAAGGGATTGGCGCCCGACGAGCCCGCGAGCCGGACGGTCGAGGTCGACGCGTTCTGTTCATGATCGGCGTGGAGGATAAAGATCCGGTCCATCGCGCGCTCGACGATCGGGTTTACCTCATACGGCTCGGCCGGCACGCCAAAGGTCATGCGCAGGAAATTGCCGGTGTAGGACAGGCTGTTGTCGGGGTAGAGGAACGGCTGCCCGACGCTGTACTTGTACGCCATCGCCGCCAGCGTCGGCATCTTGGCGATCAGCCGGTGCGACGCGATGACGCGCTGCGCCGGATCGTGAACGTCGGTCGAATCGTGGTAGAAGGCGGATAGCGCGCCGACGACGCCGCACATGATCGCCATCGGATGCGCGTCGCGCCGGAAGCCGCGGAAGAAGGTCGCGAGCTGCTCATGCACCATCGTGTGGCGCGTGATGGTCGTCGTGAAGGTGTCGAACGCCTCCTTCGACGGCAGCTCGCCGTTGAGCAGCAGGTACGCGACCTCCATGAAGGAGGAGGATTCGGCCAGTTCGCCGATCGAATAGCCACGATGCAGCAGCACGCCCTCGTCGCCATCGATATAGGTGATCGTCGACCGGCACGAGGCGGTGGAGGTAAACCCGGGATCATAGGTGAACCGGCCCGAGTCCGCGTAATATTTGCGGATGTCGATCACTTCGGGCCCGACCGAGCCCTGCATGACCTTGTAGTCGTGATCGTCTAAACGGACGGCGTCGGTCATCGGGCGGGTTCCTCCATCTGATCGGCGATCCGGCCCAGGCTCTCGGCGCGACCCAGCAGGGCGAGCACGTCGAAGATCCCGGGCGACGTCCGCCGGCCGGTGAGCGCGACGCGCAGGGGCTGGGCGACCTCGCCGAGCTTGAGCCCGGCCACTTGCGCCACGGCCCTGACCGCCGCTTCGAGCGCTTCCGTATCCCAGCGCCCGACCGCGTCAAGCGCGGCGTGCGCACGGGCCAATGTGCCGCGCGCATCGCCGTCCAGCAGCGGCGCCGCATCGGCCTCGATCGGCAGCGGCCGTTCGGCGAACAGGAAGCGCGCGGCGTCGGCCAGCTCGCCGAGATTGGCCGCGCGCGGCTTGAGCGCCGGCATCGCGCGTTCGATCAGGTCGAGCGCGGGATCGTCCGCCATGCCCAGCCGCGCGGCCACCAGCGCGGCGAGGCGGCCGTCGCCGGCCTCGCGCAGGTAATGGCCATTGAGGTTCTCCAGCTTCTTGAGGTCGAAGCGCGACGGCGCCTTGCCGACGGCGGCGAGATCGAACCATTGCGTCGCCTCGGCGCGGCTGATGATCTCCGCGTCGCCATGCCCCCAGCCGAGTCGCAGCAGGTAGTTGTCGAGCGCCTCGGGCAGGATGCCCAGTTCGTCGCGATAGGCCTCGACGCCGACCGCGCCGTGACGCTTGGACAGCTTGCCGCCATCGGCGCCGTGGATCATCGGGACATGCGCATAGACCGGCTCGGGCCAGTCCATCGCGCGGATGATCGGCAGCTGGCGGAACGCGTTGTTGAGGTGGTCGTCACCGCGAATGACGTGGGTGACGCCCATGTCCTGATCGTCCACCACCACGGCGAGCATGTAGGTGGGCGTGCCGTCGGAGCGGAGCAGGACGAGGTCGTCCAGCTCGGCATGCTGCACCGTCACCGGGCCCTGCACCTGGTCGTCGATCGTGGTCGCGCCCTCACGCGGCGCCTTGAGCCGGACGACGAAGGGCTGGTCCGCGGGACCATCATCACGCTCGCGCCAGGGCGAGCGGATGCGCAGCGGCTGGTTGGCGGCCTTGGCCGCCGCGCGCTGTTCATCAATCTGCGCGGCCGTCATCCAGCAGCGATAGGCGTCGCCGCGCTCGATCATCTGCGCCGCCACGGCGGCATGGCGGCCGGCGCGCTCGAACTGGAACACCGCCTCGCCGTCCCAGTCGAGCCCGAGCCAGCGCAGCCCGGACAGGATCGCGTCGATCGCGGGCTGGGTGGAGCGGACGCGGTCCGTGTCCTCGATCCGCAGCAGGAACCGGCCGCCATGCCGGCGTGCGTAGAGCCAGTTGAACAAGGCGGTGCGAGCGCCGCCCAGATGGAGGAAACCGGTCGGCGACGGCGCGAAACGGGTGACAACAGGGCTGGCGCTCACGCGCGACTGCTCCCAAACTGCTGAGGATGGCGACGATCGCCCTGCCGGCTGCTAGCATGCGCCTCCGGCCGCCGCAATTCGGGCGGGCGGGGGTCGCGATCGAGCGCTGGCTGGAGGCGGAGCGCGATCAGTTGCCGCTGTGGTTGCCGGTTGCGCTGGGCGGTGGCGTGACCGCCTGGTACGTGCTGCCCGATCCGCGCGGCTGGACGGCGGCGCTGCTGGCGATGGTGGCGGTCGGGCTGGCGTCGCTGGCGGTGGGGCGGCACGAGCGGCTGTGGCGCGCGATCGGGGTGGGCG
>NZ_CAHJWX010000288.1 GCF_903643065.1 Sphingomonas bacterium
ACAAAACTGGCTGCTCATCGCCCGATCTACCCAAATGAACGGGCGGCCGAAATCGGGACTGAGTAGAGGTCGTGAACATCGTCTATTGGGTCGTTGCGGCGCGGTAAGTTACGGAAGCGCTTGCTTGACCGGTATCGCGCCGACTGGGTCGCGGCTTGGTGGAGGTGAATTGACGGCGCGTTCCACCTCCGCGCGGTGCTCGCTGCCCCACATACATAGCGGCATGAGCGCGGCGGCCAGCGTGATCCCGAACGGCGTCATCGTATAGTCCACCATAGGTGGCACCCGCTGGTGGTCGCGCCGGGTGAGCACTCCCGCCGCGACCAACTCGCGTAGCTGCTGGATCAGTACCTTCTCGCTGACGCCCACCACCCGCCGCTTCAGCTCGCCGAAGCGCGTGGGTCCGCCCTGGAGATGGTAGAGGATCAGGGGCTTCCACTTGCCGCCCATCACGGCCAGCGCGACTTCGAGGCCGCAGATGGGTTCGGCGCTGTTCATCGTCCCGAACTTACACTTACCTCCAGGTAGGTTCTAGCCCATTCAGCAGCGCCATCCCATGTCGTTGCTGAACGATGGAAGGAGACGAACATGGGCAGACTTGACGGCAGGGTCGCGGTCATCACCGGCGCCAACAGCGGCATCGGCCTGGCGTGCGCGAGGCGCTTCGCGCAAGAGGGCGCGCGCGTGTTCATGACCGGGCGGCGGCAAGCGGAGCTCGACGCGGCGGTAGCCGAGGTGGGGGAAAGCGCTCGCGGCGTGCAGGGCGATGTTGCCAACTTGGCCGACCTCGACCGGCTTTACGAGATCGTGCAAGCCGAGGCGGGCCGTATCGACGTTCTGCTCGCAAACGCGGGCGGCGGCGACTTCGCCGCGCTGGCCGATATCACGGAGGCGCACTACGACCGCATCTTCGCTACCAACGTCAAGGGCACGCTGTTCACCGTCCAGAAGGCGCTGCCGCTGCTGGTCGACGGCGCGTCGGTGATCCTCACCGGCTCTACTGCGGCGGTCACCGGCGCGCCGGCGTTCAGCGTCTACGGTGCCAGCAAGGCCGCCATCCGCAGCTTCGCCCGCGGGTGGATACTTGACCTCGCGCCTCGCCGCATCCGGGTCAACGTGCTCGCCCCGGGTGCGACATCGACGCCGGGCCTGCACGGGCTCGCCGCTAACGAGGATCAGGAGCGGCAGCTCGTGGCGGCGATGGAGGCGGCTACCCCGCTGGGCCGCATGGGGCGGCCCGACGAGATCGCCGCCGCTGCGTTGTTCCTCGCCTCGGATGAGAGCAGCTTCGTCAACGGCAGCGAGTTGTTCGCCGATGGAGGGGCGGCGCAGGTCTGAAGGCGAACGCGTCTGCCGTCGGCTACCAGATCCTTGCTTGCGTCGCCGACGAGCTAAGCGTGTGCCATAAACGACAGTGACGTGAACGAGCGGCTGCTTTCGAGATGCGGTAGAGTAGCGCTGGATGACCGACCATGGGTCCTCGTCGCGGCAGGCAACGGAAGAAGTCGCTACCTACCTCAGCCATAATCCGCTCAGACCCTGATGAAGCCATTCTCCGCAGGTTTACCGGTGACGCCGGTGGCGTTCTCGAAGGACGAGGCATCGTCTAGGACCTGCCACTTGGGGTCGGTCTTATGCTCCCAGATGTTGGTCATCACCACCGGCTGATGCTGATCGAGGCTGGAACGGCGCGCGCAGTCCTGCTTCCTCGATCAGTGGCAACACGCCCTCCGTGAAGCGCTTGATGCCGTCGACATAATCCACCCAGGTCAGCAGCAGACCGTCGATCCCGCAGCCGGCCAGCATCGACAGCCGGTCGGCGATCGTCTGTGCCGTGCCCACCAGCGGCACACCCCCCGCCCCGGAAGCGAAGCGATGCCGCATCTGCGCCAGGACCGCCGGGGGCAGCACCTGCGTCTGCTCCTGCTGGAGCCGCATCCAGGCGTCGACGTTCGCCGTGTCCTCATTTTCGATCGAGTACCAACGGTGATAATCTCGCGCTTCCTGATCGGTGTCGCGCTGAACGACGAAGGTCGTCGTCCAGACCTGCACCTCACGCCCGAACTCGGTGCGCCCGAAGTTTTTGATCTCGCTGACCTGGGCAGTGATCTTCTCCGGGTCCAGCGAGCCGACGAGGACGAAGCAGATGTCGGCGAACTCGCAGGCAAAGCGCCGGCCGCGCCCCGAGCCGCCGGCGTTCATGATCGGCGGGTGCGGCTTCTGCACCGGCTTGGGAGCCGATGTCCCGCGGATGACGTTGTAGAACTCTCCGTGATGGGTGAACTCCTCGTCGTCGGTCCACAGACGTTCGACGATCTCCAACCACTCCTGCAGCTGATCATAGCGCTGATCGTGCTCCTTCAAGGGCGCGCCAAACATCTCCAGCTCGGGCTTGTTCCACCCGCCGACGACGTTCAGCGCGAAGCGGCCGCCGGAAATAATGTCGACGGTCGCGCCCTGTTTTGCGGCGAGAAGCGGATGAACGGTGGGGGCGTGGGTGGTCGCGAACACCGCGGAATAGCTCGTGGCCTGGGCGATGCCGGCGGCCCAAGTCATCGGGTCCATAACGACGCCGCTCGAATCATCAGCCTTCCCGGTGTAGCCCTTCCAGCGAGCATAGGGCACGATTGCCTCGAGTCCCGCCTCGTCGGCCATGCGCGCGGTCTCGATCGAGAGCGGCCACGACGTTTGATAGCGCTCGGGTAGTGTCGTCATCGCCGCCCCCGCGCCGTTCGTGCAAAAGATCCCCAGCTTCAGCTTGTTGTCGTTGAAAACGGGGTTGCTGGTGTTTCTCATTCTCGGCTCCTGCCAGCTCGTCAGTTGATCGGAATGTTCGACAGGCCGCGTCGGTCGGCCAAGATACTCAAGATGCGTCGGAGAGCGTCGCGCTCGCCGGGCGCAAGCACGCTGAAGTAGTCAGTCTCGATCGCATCGGCGATCGCCGCCAGGACTGGTACTTTGTCGCGCCCGGCTTCCGTCAGCGACAGAGTGTGCGCGCGCTTGTCGTCAGGATTGTCGGCGCGCTCGATCAACTCTTTCGCCAGAAGTCGGTCGGCGAGCTTGCTGATGGCGCCCTTGGTCATGCCCATCGTCTCGGCCAAGACCGACGGCGCTATAGGACCGACGCCGTAGAGCGATCGCAGGAACGCCCATTCGGCCACCGTCACGCCTTCCCGCTCGAGCCGGCGAGCAAAATCCTGCGACACGGCGTTGGACACTAGCCGGAGATGGTAGCCGGTATGCGCGCCTAGGTGCGAAGGTGATAACAAGACGACTCCAGCGCGAACTCGTAGAGTTGAGAAGAAATTACGGCAATGCGGTTGCCTTGTCAACTATCTTCCGCCGGATGGTTCGTCCATGCGGTTCCAAGCCCGCTTTGCTCAAGAGAACGCAGATGATCCTAGATGAACGGGCGTCCAGTTCCGCGGACCGACTGGATACGCCCGAGCGTCCGGGAGTGGGTCAGCTCAGCCGAGCTCGGCCCTTGCGATCACCGAACTGTCGCCGCGAAGAGCGCGGCTAGCGTGGCGGCCGTCGACGCGTGTAAGATCGTATGGAGTGTGTTCGGGACGATCCCATTTCGCTCCGGTAGGAACGCGCTCGTCCGCCCGAACATGCCCCGGTAGCGCGCCGCCCGCTCCGGGTCGGGCTGGAACAGGTAGGGCCACCACCACGCACGAAGCTCGCCCGCGAACAGGATGGCGTAGCTGATCCAGAGCCAATTCCAGATCCAAGCCGGATGACCATTCCGGGCGTAAGTGACGGTCGCGATGAGACCGATCGTGAAGGGTAGGCTTTGGAAGACCGTCACCCTGATCAAGCGGCTTCGCGTGTCGTACGCCTGCACCGC
>NZ_CAHJWX010000289.1 GCF_903643065.1 Sphingomonas bacterium
GCGCGAACGCCGGCTCCGCGAGCACGCGGCGCAGGGCGGTTGCGCGCTCCTCGCCGTCGAGCACCCCCAGCGCCAGCTCGGCCGCGAGCAGGTCGGCGTCGTCAGGCGTCGCCATCGAGACACCCCCGCAGGCTGATCAGCCCCCGCCGGATCCAGCTCTTGGCCGTGCCCAGCGGCACGCCCGATCGCACGGCCAGCTCCGCATAGGTCAGCCCGTCGAAGAAGGCGGTGCGGATCGCGCCCCGCTGGTCGGTCGTCAGCTGGTCGATGCAGGCCAGCAGCCGGCGCTCCTCCTCCGCCATCAGCAGCAGGTCGGACGCCAGCGGCGCCTCGTCGACCGGCTCGGCCACCGCCTCGATCGACGCGGCGGGACGCAGGCCCAGCGCGCGGCGGCGATCGATGGCGCGGTTGCGGGCGATCGCGCCGAGCCACGCGATCGGACTGCCGCGGCCCGGCTCATAGCCGTCCGCCCGCCGCCACACCGTCGCGTAGACCTCCTGCAACACGTCCTCCGCCGCCTGCCGCTCGCCACAGATACGCAGGCAAATGCCAAACAGCTTCGCCGAGGTCGCGACATAGAGGCTGGCGAAGGCGCCGCGATCCGCCTGGCCGGTCGCCACGAGCAGCCGGACCAGCTCCTCGCGTCCGGTGCTGTCGGGGAGGCGGGACATGGCGGCGCCGTTACGCGCAAACGGCCCGGGGCGCCAATCCCGAAAGGCTCGGCGAGCTACCCCGGACCGACATGTCAGCGTCGCTTACGATCGACTTCGATCACCCTCACCCTTCCCTTCCGACTGCGTCGGGCGGGCCCCTTCCCTCTCCCCATGGGAGAGGGAGAGACGCCGAAGGCGACGACGGGTGAGGGTGATCTAATCTCGCCGTTATCGCGCGATGCCGCCAGCGGCGAGCACCGCCAGCGTCACCAGCTCGCTCGCGGTCGCGGTCATGCCGGCGATCTGGACGGGCTTTTCCATGCCGACCAGCATCGGCCCGATCACCTCGTCGCCGCCCAGTTCGCGCAGCAGCTTGGCGGAGATGCTGGCCGATTGCAGCCCCGGCATGATCAGCACGTTGGCGGGGCCGCTCAGCCGCGCGAAGGGGTAATTGGCGAGCTGGCGCGGGTTGAGCGCGACGTCGGGCGCCATCTCGCCCTCATATTCGAACCCGACCTGGCGCGCGTCGAGCAGCTCCACGGCGGCGCGCACGCCTTCCAGCCAGCGGCCGGGCGGGTTGCCGAAGGTGGAATAGCTCAGGAAGGCGACGCGCGGCTCGTGCCCCATCCGTCGCGCCACGGCGGCGGTCTGCTCGGCGATGTCGGCCAGCTGGTCGCCGCTCGGCCGCTCGTTCACGGTGGTGTCGGCGATGAACACGGTGTGGCTGCGCCCGACCAGCAGGTGGATGCCGAACGCCGTGCGCCCCGGCGCCGGGTCGATCACGCGGCGGACCTCGCGCAGCGACTGGACGAAGGTGCGCGTCACGCCGGTGATCATCGCGTCCGCCTCGCCCAGCTGGAGCAGCACGGCGCCGAAGATGTTGCGGTCCTGGTTGATCATCCGCTCGACGTCGCGGCGCAGGAAGCCGCGCCGTTGCAGGCGCGCGTAGAGGAAATCGACCATGCGCGGGACGAGCGCGCTCGTGCGGCTGTTGTGCAGCTCGTACGTCTCGGGATCGGTGACGCCCAGCGCGCGCAGCCGCTCAGGCACGTCGTCGCGGCCGACCAGCACCGGCGTGCCATAGCCGCCCTCCCGGAACGCGATGGCGGCGCGCAGCACCACCTCCTCCTCCCCTTCGGCGAACAGCACGCGCTTGGGATGCGCGCGCGCGCCTTCATAGGCGAGGCTGAGCACCGAGGTGGTCGGGTTGAGCCTGGCGCGCAGCGATTGGCGATACGCCGCCAGGTCGGCAATCGGCCGGGTCGCCACGCCCGACTCCATCGCCGCGCGCGCCACGGCGGCGGGGACGACCTCCATCAGCCGCGGGTCGAACGGCGCGGGGATGATATAGTCCGGTCCGAAATGGTGGCGCACGCCATAGGCGGCGGCGACCTCCTCGGGCACCCGCTCGCGCGCCAGCTCGGCGATCGCGGTGGCGGCGGCGATCTTCATCTGGTCGTTGATCCCCGTCGCCCGCACGTCCAGCGCGCCGCGGAAGATGAAGGGGAAGCCCAGCACGTTGTTGACCTGGTTCGGATAGTCCGACCGGCCGGTGGCGACGATCGCGTCCGGCCGCGCCGCGCGCGCCAGCTCCGGGCGGATCTCCGGCTCCGGGTTCGCCATCGCGAAGATGATCGGGGCGGGCGCCATGTCGGCGACCATCTCCGGCCGCAACGCGCCGGCGGCCGACAGGCCCAGGAACACGTCCGCGCCCTTCAGCGCCTCCGTCAGGTCGCGCGCGTCCGTCTCCGCCGCGTGCGCCGATTGCCATTGGTTGACGCCCTCGCGCCCGCGCCAGATCGTGCCCTTGCGGTCGCACAGGATCACGTTGTTGCCGGACACGCCCATCGCCTTGATCAGCTCCGTGCAGGCGATCGCCGCCGCGCCGGCGCCGTTCACAACCACGCGCACGTCCGCCAGCTTGCGACCGGTCAGCAGGCAGGCGTTGAGCAGGCCGGCGGCGGTGATGATCGCGGTGCCGTGCTGGTCGTCGTGGAAGACCGGGATGTTCATGCGCTCCCGAAGGGTCTGCTCGATGATGAAGCATTCGGGCGCCTTGATGTCCTCCAGGTTGATGCCGCCGAAGCTCGGCTCCATCAGCTCGACGGCGTCGATGAAGCGGTCGACGTCTTCCGTCTTCAGCTCGATGTCGATCGAGTCGACATCGGCGAAGCGCTTGAACAGCACCGCCTTGCCTTCCATCACCGGCTTGGACGCGAGCGCGCCGAGATTGCCCATTCCCAGGATGGCGGTGCCGTTGGAGATCACCGCGACCAGATTGCCCTTGGCGGTATAATCGTACGCGGTGGCGGGATCGTCGGCGATCGCGCGCACCGGCACCGCGACGCCCGGCGAATAGGCGAGCGCCAGATCGCGCTGCGTCGTCAGCGGCTTGGAGGCGACGATCTCCAGCTTGCCCGGCCGCCCCTCCGAATGGAACAGCAGCGCCTCGCGATCGGAGAACTGGTTGGCGGGGATGTCTGGCATGAGGGCGCTCCTGAGAACCCTTCCCTAACCCCGTCGCCCGAACCCGTCACCCCGGCGCGGCGGTTCGGACTTGGCAGGCCCGGGTGCGTCGGTCGAATGGAACGAGCGGGTCGCGCCGCCACGCGCTTGGCGTGCCGTCCGCACCGTGCGATAACCTCGATCAACGGCGTGGGGACGCCGGGAACATGGGGGGCGCGGCATGCAGGCCGAACCGGCGCTGGTCGAGCGCATCTACGAGGCCGCCGTCCTGCCGGATCGGTGGCCGGACGTGCTGGAGGCGATCACCGACGCGGTCGGCGGGTTCGGCGCGACATTCGTCATGCAACGCGCGCAGGGCGCGTCGATCATGGCGACGCCCCGCATCGAACGGGTAGTCGCGGACTATATCGCCGAGGGCTGGGCGGCCGATCCCGTCTACGCCGCGCCGCTGCTGGCCGACTTGTATCCCGGCTTTCGCGCCGAGAGCCATTACCGCTCGATCGAGGAGATCGAGCGGTTGCCGGTCCATGTCGAGTTCCTCGCGCCGCGCGGGCTGGTCGCCGGGATCGGGACGGTGCTGCAAGGCGTCAACGACGATCTGGTCCAGCTGGCGATCGAGGGCCTGCCCTCGCATCCGGCGGCGGAGGCGGCCGCGCTCTGGCTCGACCGGCTGCGCGCGCCGCTGGCGCGGTCGCTGAGCCTGACGTCGCGGCTGCGCGAC
>NZ_CAHJWX010000290.1 GCF_903643065.1 Sphingomonas bacterium
GCCGAACTGGTCGAGATGGGTGCGCGGGACCGGCTTCCGGGTGGCGCAGGCGGCGACGAGGCGGCGCGCTACCAGGCCTTCCGCCGGCAGCTCGCCATCCCGCCGTCCCCACCGGTGAACGACGGACGCCCGGAGATCGCCGTGCTGGTGACGGCGGCCCATGCGGGACCCGCGGAGGTGCGAGCGACGCTGGGGAGCCTGCTCGACCAAGCCAATCCCGGCTGGACTGCGGTCGTCCATGGCCCTGCGACGCTGCGCGACCATCCGGTCGCGAGTCTGGCGGCGATCGATTGCAGGATCGCCTTCGTCGACGCGGACGCGACGCTTCCCGACGCGAGCGCGTCGCCGCTGCTGCTGCTCGTCGCCGCGGGCACGGTGCTGGATCGCCACGCGCTCGGCTGGTTCGCCTTTGCCGCGGCGCGCACCGGCAGCGTTGCCATATATTGCGATCACGACGCGCACATCGACGATTGGCGCCACGGACGCACGTTCGAGGCGCCAGTCTTCCAACCGACCTTCGATCCCGACTGGTTCGACCAGCCCAGCGACCGACCCGCGGCGATGCTGGTTGACCAGCGGCGGATCGCGATGACGCAGGCCGATGCCGATCCCTGCGCCTTGCTGCACGCGGCCGCGGCAGTTGGTCCCGTCGCCCATCTGCCGCTGCTGCTGGCCAGCTGGAAGCGGACGGCGTCGCCGGGCAATGCCGCCCGGCCTTCGATGATCTCAGCGTCATTGGCCCTCGCACCGGACCGGACCGATCCCACCCGGCCCGCCGAGCGCATCCAGGTGGTGATCCAGACGCGCGACGAGGCGGCGATGCTGCGGGTGGCGGTGGGCAGCCTGCGCGCGCGCGCGGCCGTGCCCGACGCGCTCGACATCGTGATCGTCGACAACCGCAGCGCGCAGCCGCGCACGCACGCGCTCCTGCGCGGCTATCGCCGGCGCGGCACCGGGACGGTGCTGCCGTTCGACGAGCCGTTCAACTGGGCACGTGCCAACAATCTGGCTGTCGAGGGTGGCACCGCGCCGCTGCTACTGTTCCTCAACAACGACACGCAGATGCTGTCGGACGGCTGGGACGACACGCTGCGTGCGATGCTGGCCGAGCCCGACATTGGAGCGGTGGGGGCGATGCTGCTCTACCCCGATCGATCCGTGCAGCATGCGGGGATGATTTTCGGGATGGGTACCGGCGGCCCGGTACACGAGGGGATCGGCCACGACGAGCGGGACGCAGGCCCGGCCGGCCGCTGGCGGCGCCGGCGCAGCGCCGTGGCCGTCACCGGCGCGTTCATGGGAATGCGGCGCGACGTGTTCGAGGCGGCGGGCGGGTTCGAAGCGCTGAACTTCGCGATCGCGTTCAACGACGTCGACCTGTGCCTGCGCGTGCGGGCCGCGGGACGTCGTATCGCGATGACGCCACGGATCGTTGCGATCCACCATGAATCCAAGACCCGCGGCCTGAATCACACGCCCGAGCGCGTTGCATGGGACATGGAGGAGCTGCGCCTGCTGCACGATCGCTGGGGCGAGGCGCTGTTCCACGATCCGGCCTACAACCCCCACTGGGCAAGGATCGGCCAGCCGTTCGACGGCTATCGCACGCCCCCGCTGATCGAGGTGGTCGACCATCTGGACCGCAGCGCCCGCGCGCGACCCTGGATGCCGGTTCCGGCCCGAAGCGGGCTAGGCTGGTGAGGAAGGCAGGGGTCGCCCTGCGCTACCGGGCGATCGCGCGCGCGGTGATGAACGGCGAGAAAAGCTGGTTCACGATGCCCACCAGCTTGGACGGCTGGTTGGCGGCCGCGTTGGCGACGAAGATTACGTCCTTGTCGTGCATGGCGAAGCGCTGCGACAGGAAATAGCTTTCCGGCTTCATCAGGTTCAGCCTGTAGATGACCGGCTCCGCATCACCCAGCCCCTGTACGCTGTAGCGGAACAGGAAGATCGCCGTCGGATCGGCGGTCGCGTCGCTCGGCCCCCCGGACCGCGCCAGCGCCTCGGCAAGCGAAACCTCGCCGGTCTCGAACGCCACCTGCGAGATGCGCGTGGCCGCGCCGAACACCGTATAGGTGCGGGGGCGACGGATCAGCTCGATCCGGTCGCCCGGGTTGAGCACCAGATCGTCCGGCACCCCGGCGCGTATGGTGCCCAGCCGCTGTTCCACGGTGCGCCCACCACGCACGAAGCGCACGATCGTGTCGTCTGACGAGTTCGCGCTGCCCCCCGCGGCCGCGATCGCATCCAGCAGCCGCTCGCGTGCAAGGGTCAGCGGGAAGCGTCCCGGGCGGGTGACCGTTCCCGCCACGTACACCGTGTTGGTGACGTTCTGCGACACGGTGACGAGGACGCGGGCGTCCTGCGACTTGCCGCGCAGGGCGGCGACGATCCGCACCCGCGCCTGATCCGGCGTGAGCCCGGCGACCGGGATTGAGCCGAGATAGGGCAGGTCAACGCGGCCGTCCGCATCCACCACGGTGGCGGGAAAGCTCTGGTCATGCGCCGAAGGATCGAAGCCGCCGGGAATGCCGCCTGCCCGCGTGCCGGCGAACAGCGACACACCCACCTCGAACACCGTCACCGTCAACACGTCGCCCGGGCCGATCAGGTCGACGCGCGCGTTCGCATCCAGCGAAGCGAGCGTCGGCAGCTTTGCCGCCTGGTCGCGTTCCAGGCCGTCAAGCGCCGTCACCGACGCCTGGTCCAAGTCCACGATGCGGAACCTGTTAGTGCCGTCGGGTGCGCGCGACTGGCGGACCACCGCCCTTGCCGTCGGCCCGTTGGACGGCAGGGTCGCGCAGCCCGCGAGCGCGACGAGCGATGCCACCCCGGTCAGGCTCCGAACGTGCCGGTGGCGGAAAGCCGTCCTCATCTTGTTCTTGTTTCCCGATCATGGTCGTTGCCGGCGACGTAACCGGCCGGAGGCGATGCCGTGCAGGTCAGCTCCCCCGGGTCTGGAGGCGGTGATGGACCTCACAGGCCTCAGCAATGGTATCGTACTGCACGAGCGCGCCCCCGTACAGCACCGCACCCTTGCGGCAATAGGTCTGCAACGTGCCGGGATCGTGCGAGATCATCACCAGCGTGGCGTTGTCGCGCCGCGAGGCCAGCGCCTCCTCCGAGCGACGACGGAACCGCTCGTCGCCGGCGGCCGTCACCTCATCCACCAAATAGCATTCGAAGTCGATCGCCAGGCTGATCCCGAACGCCAGCCGCGCGCTCATGCCGGCCGAATAGGTCTGGACGGGCTGAAAGAGATAGGGGCCGAGCTGCGCGAAATCCTCCACGAAATCGAGCAGCTCGCGTTCCGGGCGGTTGTACACGCGCGAGATGAAGCGGGCGTTGTCCGCGCCCGTCAGGCTCGACTGGAAGGCGCTGCTGTAGCCGATCGGCCAGGAAGTCGTCATGGTCCTGGTGACGGTGCCGGACGTGGGCTGCTCCACGCCGGCGATCAGCCGCATCATGGTGGACTTGCCGGCACCGTTGGCACCGCAGATGCCGATGGAATCGCCTTTCTGGATGGTAAAGTTGACGTCCGTGAACACCCGCTTCTCGAATTTGCGCAGGTGGTAGCTCTTTGACACATGATCGAACCGTATCATCGCGCCGCCCCGTACAGGCTGGGGCGCGTCCGCGAAAGCCGCGGCGCACGATCGCGTGGCGATGACCCCAGCGCGCGCGCTTCGCGACACGCCGGTCTGCGTCGATGCCCGAATGCTGGCTGCGGGCGGGACCGGGGTGTCGACCTATGCCCGCTCGCTCCTGACCGCGGCCGGCCGGATCACGGACCGGCCCTGGCGGCTGCAGGCGAGCGGGACGGGCGGCGCAGAC
>NZ_CAHJWX010000291.1 GCF_903643065.1 Sphingomonas bacterium
CCGCCGCCGCCGGCGCGCGCGCTGCTTGATGTTGTCGCGATCCGCCTTGCCGCTCAAGGAGCCGGCATCGCCCGCATCGACGCCGGCCCGGCCGCGATCGCACTCACGCCGCGCCGCGAGTTCGCCGGCGACGCGGAGGCTGCGGGGCTGGTGGAGAAGAACGGCCGCTTGCTGCTGGCCGAGCGGATCGAGGACGGGACGGAGCGACTGGCGCGGGTGCGCGGGCTGCTGGACGCGCTGGGCGGATGACAGGCGTGGTGAGTTGGAGTATCCAATCCGGGTGACGCAATACTTCGACAGCCAAGCCTTTGTGCGCCGCATGGAGGCAGCGGGGATGGCGCGTAGCATCGCCGAGAAATTGGCGGATGCGCTCGGATCGGTGGTGCTCGACGGTCTCGTGACGAAACGTGACCTCAATGAAGGGTTCGGGCGTTCGGATAACCGGCTGCGCGAGACGGAGCTGAACCTTCGGAAGGATATGAAGGATCTGGAACTTCGGCTTACCTTGCGTGTCGGCGGGATGATCGCGGGTTCGACGGCGTTGACGGTGGCGATCCTGGGAGCGCTAGTCGCCTTCAAATAGTTGACCCGCCACCATCATCTGCCATGAACGCGACCATGTCTCAATTCGATCTTACCGACGACCAGCGCGAGATTCAGGCGCTGGCGCAGCGATTTACCGCCGATCGGATCACGCCGTTCGCGGGCGAGTGGGACGAGGCCAGCCACTATCCCGTCGAGGTATGGAAGGCGGCAGGCGAGCTTGGCTTCGGCGCGATCTACCTGCCCGAGGAAGTCGGCGGTATCGGGCTAGGGCGGCTGGAAGCGGCGCTGATCATGGAGGCGATGGCCTATGGCTGCCCCGCCACCAGCGCGTTCATCTCGATCCATAACATGGCGACATGGATGATCGCCCGCTACGGCGGCGACACGCTGCGGGATCGTTTCCTGCCAACGCTGGTCGGCATGGACCGGATCGCCAGCTATTGCCTGACCGAGCCCGGTTCCGGCTCCGACGCCGCCGCGCTGAAAACGACCGCGCGCCGCGATGGCGACGACTACGTGCTCAATGGCACGAAACAGTTCATCTCGGGCGCCGGCTACAGCGACGTCTATGTCTGCATGGTCCGCACTGGCCCCGACACTCCCGAGATGAAGTCGCGCGGGATCACCGCCATCGTGGTCGAGAAGGGCACGCCCGGCCTGGGTTTCGGCGCGCCCGAGCGCAAGCTCGGCTGGAACGCGAGCCCGACCGCGCAGGTCATCTTTGAGGATTGCCGCGTGCCGGCCGCGAACCTGATCGGCGCGGAGGGCGAAGGCTTCCGCATCGCGATGAGCGGGCTGGACGGCGGCCGGCTCAACATCGGCGCCTGTTCGCTGGGCGGCGCGCAGCGCTGCCTGGACGAGTCGATCCGCTACACCAGGGAACGCCAGCAATTCGGCCAGCCGGTGGCCGAGTTCCAGAACACGCAGTTCACGCTCGCCGACATGGCGACCGACCTGGAGGCGGCGCGCGCGCTGCTCTATCTCGCCGCCGCCAAGGTGACGGCCGACGCGCCCGACCGATCGCGCTTCTCGGCGATGGCCAAGCGACTGGCGACCGACAACGGGTCGTCGATCGTCGACCGCGCGCTCCAGCTCCATGGCGGCTACGGCTATCTGCGCGACTACCCGATCGAGCGCTTCTGGCGCGACCTGCGTGTCCATTCGATCCTGGAGGGCACCAATCAGGTGATGCGGATGATCGTCGGCCGCGAGTTGACCCGGCCGTGATCGACCTCGCCATGCCGACGGAGGTGATCGCCACGCGCGACGGCCGCGTCGGCCGGTTGCGGCTCAATCGCCCGCGCCAGCTGCACGCGCTCACCACTGCGATGTGCGCCGCCATGCTCGACGCGCTGGAGGCATGGCGAACCGATCCGGAGGTCGAGGCGGTGCTGCTCGACCATGCCGATGGTCGCGGCTTCTGCGCGGGGGGCGACATCCGCATGCTGGCGCAGAGCGGCGCGGCGGACGGCATGGCGGCGCGCCACTTCTTCGCCACCGAATACCGGGTCAACCACCGCCTATTCACCTATGCCAAGCCGACCGTCGCGTTCATGGACGGCGTAACGATGGGCGGCGGCGTCGGCCTGAGCCTGCCGTGCCGGCACCGCGTCGCGACCGAGCACACGCGCTTCGCCATGCCCGAGACGGGGATCGGGCTGTTTCCGGACGTGGGCGCCGGCTGGTATCTGTCGCGGCTGCCGGGCCGGATGGGGCGGTACCTGGCCCTGACCGGGCATCGGCTCGACGGGGCGGAATGCGTCGCGCTCGGGCTCGCCACCCACTATGTCGCAACCGAGCGGCTTGACGACGTGAAGGCAGTGATTGCCGCCGCGCCGCGTGAGCTGGACGCGGCGCTCGCCGGCGCAGCGAGCGAACCGCCGCCCGCCGCCGTCCTCGATCACCGCGCCGACATCGACCGCCTGTTCGCGTCGGATCGGCTGGAGCAGGTGCTCGCCGCGTTGCGGGCCGATCCCGGCGACTTCGCGCGGGAGACGCTGGCGACGGTCGGCACCAAGTCGCCGCAGACGATGAAGGTCAGCCTCAAGCTGTTGCTCGACGGCGCGACCATGTCGACGTTCGAGGACGAGATGCGGCAGGAATATGCGGTCGCCAGCCGCGTCGTGCAGCGCCATGACTTCATCGAGGGCGTGCGCGCGGTGATCGTCGACAAGGACAACGCCCCCCGCTGGGATCCGGCCACGCCCGACGGCGTCACCGACCATTTGATCGACCAGATCTTCGCGTCGCTGCCGGAGGCTGAGGAATGGAGTCCGCATTGACCTACCAAACCATCCTCGTCGATCAGCGTGGCGCGGTGACGCTGGTGACGCTGAACCGACCGCAGGCGCTCAACGCGCTCAACAGCCAGGTGCTGGCCGAGCTGATCGCCGCGATGCAGGCGTTCGACGCCGACCCGGCGCAACGCTGCGCGGTGCTGACCGGCTCACCCAAAGCGTTCGCGGCGGGTGCGGACATCAAGGAGATGCAGGCGCGATCGTTCGGCGACATGTACGGAACCGATTATTTCGCGGGTTGGGAGCGGTTCACCGCGACGCGCAAGCCGGTGATCGCGGCGGTGGCGGGATTTGCGCTGGGTGGCGGCTGCGAGCTGGCGATGATGTGCGACTTCATCCTCGCCGCCGACACGGCCAGGTTCGGCCAACCCGAGATCAAGCTCGCGGTCGGCCCCGGCATGGGCGGCTCGCAGCGGCTCACCCTGGCCGTCGGCAAGGCCAAGGCGATGGAGATGTGCCTGACGGGCCGGATGATGGATGCGGCCGAGGCGGAGCGCGCCGGGCTGGTGTCGCGCGTGATCCCGGCGGCCGAGCTGCTCGACGAGGCGATGAAGGTCGCGGACCAGATCGCCGCCATGGCGCCGCTCGCGGCGGTGGCGGTCAAGGAAATGGTCAACGCCGCCTTCGAGACGCCGCTCGCGCAGGGGATCAGGTTCGAGCGCCGCCTGTTCCACGGCCTGTTCGGGACGGCGGACCAGAAGGAGGGGATGAGCGCGTTCGTGGAGAAGCGGGCGGGCGTGTTCCGCGGACGGTAATGTCGTCACCCTGAACTTGTTTCAGGGTCCATGCGACATCATCAGTGCCGGCGTGTCGATAGCGGCGGCGCATGGATGCTGAAACAAGTTCAGCATGACGAAGGGCAAGTCTGAATGACCCGCATCGCGTTCATCGGCCTGGGCAACATGGGCGGCGGTATGGCCGCGAACCTCGCGCGGGCCGGCCACGACGTCCGCGCCTTTGACCTCAGCGACGGGGCGCTGACCCGCGC
>NZ_CAHJWX010000292.1 GCF_903643065.1 Sphingomonas bacterium
CTTGACGTAATATGTTCCTGCACGGTTCCAGAGTGCCATATTGCCTCCTCTTGGTCGGCACTCGGCTGCATCCGCGCGTGATTGCGATACCGCTCGCGCATCCAGGCGACAAGGTCGTCTTGGATGAAGCGCCAGCCCCGGCCGAGCTTGACCGCGGGAATGGTCCCGGCCTTGGCGTAGCTGCGGATCGAGTTCGGATGGACGCCGAGAAAGGCGGCCGCGTCCGCGACGTTGAGGATCGTCGCCATGGTCGATCAGGCGCCGCTCGGATCGAGCGAGCGCCGCGCCTTGGCGAAGCCGCGGTCGGCCTCCAGAAAGCCGGCGAGCATCGCCGGAACCAGCTCACAGACCGGCTCGGCGACGCCGTGCACGTCCTTGTATAGTCGTGCGTAATCGTCGAGCGCGCGATGAAGCTCGGGAGTGATGCTGATCGTGAGCTTGACCGGGGTGCGGTCCGGCAGCTTGGCGAGTTTCAGGTTGGGCATGGCTGTCTCCATCATCCGCGCCATGGCGCGAGCACGAGGTCCTTGTGGACGACCAACCGGACCGGTGTGCCGGGCCGCACGGTGATAGTCGGCTGGACGTTGAGCGTCTTCGACGTGAGCTGGTCACCGGCGTGCGCGACGCTCTGCTGGGTCGATTGGCGCAGCGCCTGGACGAGATCGCTCTCGCCCGAGAATTGCAGCTCGGCACCGACGCCGAGCAGCGTCGAGAGCGCCACGCCTTTCAGCAACGACCAGGTATGGACGTCGACTTTGTCAGCGAGCCCGGCGTAGCCGGCGGTGTCGGTTGCCGGCACGTTGTCGAGGCGAAGCGAGCTCCCGTCGGGAAGGATGATCCGCTGCCAGACGACCATCGCGCGGCGCTGGCCGAAAGCGACGACGCTGTCGTAGCTGCCGACCAGCCGCGCGCCCTGCGGCACGAGCAGGATGCGGCCGGTGGCGCTGTCGAACACGTTCTCGGTGACCTGCGCCGTCACGAGCCCCGGCAGGTCGGACCGGAGGCCGGTGTTCAGGCTCGCGGCGATGACGCTGCCGGCGGACAGCATATAGGGTGATGCTGCGGCGACGAGTGCGTGCGGGTTGACGTCGCCGTCACCGGCGAGCCGCCCGACGAAGTCGGACTTACGCTGCTGACCGTTGGGGTCCCGCTCGGGATCGAGCGCGACCTTGCCGGCATCGCTCCCGGCCGCTGCAGTGGCCTCGACGGTCGCCGCACCCGCCGGCGTTGCCTCGGCGCGCTGGCCGCTCTGAACAAGGAGCCCCGACTGCCGCGCCGCCTTCAGCTCGGCGGACCGGCGTTCGCGCTCCGCTTGGGCGGCGTGCGTCGCAACGCTGCCGCCGCCCTCGGCGGCGAACGCTGATGCCTGCTGCTGCTCGAGGATCGGCTTGCCGAGATCGCCCGGCAGCGGCGGCCCGAGGCGCGGCACGTCGCCATAGGTCTTGGGCAACGTGCCGAGCGCGTCGACGGGCGGACGCGCCTCGGGCTCGGCCACGGCCTCCGGCTGGGCCACGACGCGAAACACGTGCGGCTTGAGCGCAAACCAGGCGATGACGACGAGCACGATCACGGCCGCGCCGGCAAGGCCGACGATCAGCCCGCGCTTAAAACGGATCGCGCGGATCGGGCGAGCGCGGATGGCAAGGGCCTCGGGATCGAGCTTGCGCTCGACCGTCTCGCCCGCGGCCGCCTCGGCGAGCGCGCCGGTCACGACGCCCTCCGGGTGGCAACCGCCGACGCACGGGTAATCCGCACGATGTCCTGGTGCTTGAGCCCGAACCGCAGCTCGGCGACGTCGAACAACCGGTCGACGACGTAGAAGCGGCCGTTGACGCGGTAGTTGACGAGCGATGCCTCTCCCTTGGCATCGACGACGAACAAGGGCGGCGCAATCCCGGTCGCGATCGTCGGCGGAAACTCGATGAAGGTCTGGCGACCGTCGTCGAACGCCCGGAGCGGCCGCCAGTCGGGCTTGTCGCCGCTCACCGCATAGTCGAAGCGGAGCTGGTCGACGGAGATACCGGCGGCGACCGGCGCAGCGGCCGCGCTCATTGCGGCCGCCTTCCGCAGTGCGATGAGCTGGTCCTGCGGATAGGTCCAGGACAGAGCGGTCATTGCGGTCCGGACTGTGCTGGTCAGCGCGAGATGATAGACGCGCCGGTCGGTGGTGATGACGAGGTTGGTGGCCAACCCGGCGGCATACGGCTTTACCAGCACGTGCGTCCGCTTGTCCTCCCCCGCGCCGCTCGACGTGTCGCCGATGACCCAGCGCGCGGTATCGCCGGCCGCGACGGCGCCGAGCGCCTCGCCGGCCTGAAGCGCGATGTCGGTTACCTGCCCCGGCGCGGTATAGACATGATAGAGCGCGCCGTCGCCGAACGGATAGACCTGGACCGCGTTGATGAAGCTGGTCCGGTCGGGCTCCTCGGTCGCCACCCGAGTGGCGGCGGCGACGCGCACGATCGCGGGCGATGGCGTCCAGCGCCGATGATGGCGGGGATTAAGCGGTCGCGTCGGCGCGGTCCGGACGCCCGAAGCGGCGACCAGGACCGGCGTCGTCGGCCCGGTCTGGGCCGCTACCGCGTTGAAGGTCGGACTTGCCGTGGCGGCATTCGGCACGGGCGGCGGCGGTGCCGCCGCGAGCAACAGGATCGCGGCGGGCATGGCGAGACAGAGGGGACGACGGGTCATGGCTGGATCTCCGGGGTGTCGGTGGGTGTCGCGCCCGGCAGCATCGGCATGGCGCCGTGGGCCGGCGGACTGGATGGTGCGGGCAATGATGCAGGCGCGGTCGGCTCGAGCTCGCGGCTCCAATCGATTGCGTCGACGTAGAGGCCGAGCGGGTTCTTGCGCAGCGTGTCGGTCGAGGTCGGGGGTTTGACGAGCACGGTGATAATGCCGGTCCAGTGCGACGTGCCCGCCGCACTACCGCGGTCATACGCGGTCTCGGTCCACTTGACCTGGAATGAGCGGTCGGACGCGCGCACCACGCTCGTCACTTGCACCGCGACGGTGCGCTCGCCGATGTTGGCAAACGGGTCGGCGGTGCGTGCATAGTCGCCAAGGAACTGCGCACCCCGCCGCGTGGCGAAGTCGTAGGCCTCGAGCCAATTGGCGCGCATCAGCACCGGGTCGAGCGACACCGAGCGGATGTCGGCGATGAAGTGCGCCAGCCCCCAGGCGATCTGCGGATCGGTCGGACGATAGCCGGCCTCGGCCGGCGAGACCGCATGCGGTTCGCCCAGCCGATCGACCTCGACCACATAAGGCGTGACGCGGCTCTGCATCGACTGCCAGACGAGCCCGCCGGACAGCCCGGTCGAAAGGATGAGCCCACCGAACGCCATCAGCCGCCAGTTGCGTGCCTGGACGCGGGCGGAGCCGATCCGCTCGTCCCAGAGCTGGCCGGCGCGGCTGAATGGCGTTTCGGGTTCGGGTGTGCGCCCGTAGCGTTGTACCGCTCGCCTAAAGATCATGAGCATCGAAGATCGTCATCGGTCTTCCCTTTCCTTGATGTCGGGGGTGGCGGAGGCACCACCGCGGTCGCCCTCCTTGAGGGTCTGGAGCGCGACCTGGCGGCGATGGCGGGCGGTCTGCTGCGCCTTGAGCGCCTGCGCCCAGGCGGGTGCTCCGCCGGCGCCCGCCTCGGCAGCAGGCGCATTGCCGCCGCTCGCGAACGCCGCGGCACCAGCGGCGCAGCCGCTGCTCGCCGCCTTGCCGAGTCCGAGCGCGTTGGACATGCCGGCATGCGCGGCGTTGCCGCGACCGGCCCGGGCGGCCGGCGAGGTCGAGAAAGCTGGCGGCGCCTCGAGGTCGGT
>NZ_CAHJWX010000293.1 GCF_903643065.1 Sphingomonas bacterium
CGGCTGCGCGGCGAGCCGGTCGCGCCCGACGCCGTTGCCGAGGCGGTCGCGCCGCTCGCCGCCGTGCCGCGCCTCGACACGGTGGTGCTCGCCTGCACGCATTTTCCGCTGTTGACCCCCGAGCTGGCGGCGGCGCTCCCCGGCATCGCGCTGGTCGACGGCGGCCCCGGCATCGCGCGCCGCGTCGTCCACCTGACGCAGGGCCAGGGCTGGCCCGCTGGGGCACCGTCCGGCGTGGCGGTGTTCACCGCGCTGGGCCTGCCCGAACGCGCGCTCGCCCCCGCGCTGGCCACCTATGGCCTGACGGGGATCGAGGCGCTGTAGCCGCTGGAAATTAGCCGCCCGTGCCGCTAGATGACCATCCATGAACATCACCGCCGGTGAACCGGCCCGGGTGGATTACGCCCGCGTTTTCTCCGCCGCGATCGACCGGCTCCATGCCGAGGGGCGCTACCGCGTCTTCATCGACATCCTGCGCAACAAGGGCGCGTTCCCCAATGCGCGCTGCTTCGCCGGGCATAATGGCCCCAAGCCGATCACCGTCTGGTGCTCGAACGACTATCTCGCCATGGGCCAGCACCCGGCCGTGATCGCCGCGATGGAGGAAGCGCTGCACGACGTCGGCGCGGGCTCGGGCGGCACGCGCAACATCGGCGGCAACACGCATTACCATGTCGATCTGGAGGGCGAGCTCGCCGACCTGCACGGCAAGCAGGCGGCGCTGCTGTTCACGTCGGGCTACGTCTCCAACGAGGCGACGCTGTCGACGCTCGCCAAGGTGCTGCCCGGCATCGTCATCTTCTCCGACGAGCTCAACCACGCGTCCATGATCGCCGGCATCCGCAACGCAGGTTGCGAGAAGCGCATCTTCCACCACAACGACATCGCCCATCTCGAACAGCTGCTCGCCGCCGAGGACCCGCAGGTCCCCAAGCTGATCGCGTTCGAGAGCGTGTATTCGATGGAGGGCGACGTCGCCCCGGTCGCCGCGCTGTGCGACCTCGCCGACCGGTACAACGCGCTCACCTATTGCGACGAGGTGCACGCGGTGGGGATGTACGGGCCGCGCGGCGGCGGCATCACCGAGCGCGAGCGGCAGGCGCACCGCGTGACGGTGATCGAGGGCACGCTGGGCAAGGCGTTCGGCGTGATGGGCGGCTATATCGCCGCCGACCGGCAGATCATCGACGTGATCCGCTCCTATGCGCCCGGCTTCATCTTCACGACCTCGCTGTCGCCGGTGCTGGTCGCCGGCGTGCTGGCGAGCGTGCGCCATCTCAAGGCGTCCACCGCCGAGCGTGACGCGCAACAGGCCGCCGCCGCGCGACTCAAGGCGATGCTGGCCGAGGCCGGGCTGCCGGTGATGCCGGGCGACACGCACATCGTGCCGGTGATGGTCGGCGATCCGGTCAAGGCCAAGCGGATCAGCGACGTCCTGCTCGCCGAATACGGCATCTACGTCCAGCCGATCAACTATCCCACCGTGCCACGCGGCACCGAACGCCTGCGCTTCACTCCGGGCCCCGCGCACACGCCCGCGATGATGCGCGAGCTGGTCGACGCGCTGGTCGAGATCTGGAGCCGGCTGGAGATGAAGAAGGCGGCGTGACCATCGCGCTTCCATAGGGCCGAGCTGAAGTGAAGGAAGCATCGGGCAGGGCCGAGCAGGCGGCGTTCCTGACCTTGTGGCAAGGCGGACAGCCCGCCGTGATCGCCAACCCGCGCCAGGTCTGGCTGCTTGGCAGGCGATGGGGCAGCTGGAGAAGGTCGATCGGATCGACGCGCAGGTGATCGCCGGCTCGCCTGACTTGGACAGGTCGCCAGGGGGCATGGACGGGTGACCTGAAGCCCCTCTTCGGCGAAGGCCAGGGCTCCGGCCCGCGCCAGGAAAAGCGTGCTTCAACTTGAATGGTCAGGCCGCAGCCTTCATGCCGGGCTGGTCTCGGCAGGCAGGATGTACCCCTCAGACGAGCGTGGCGCCGTCCAGCGGGCCGGAGTCGACATGGACCCCGGCACGAGGCCGGGGTGACGGAGGTGCGGGTTGGACGAAGTGCGGATCAAGCGGGCGTTGTTGTCCGTGTCGGACAAGACGGGCGTGGTGGAGCTGGCGCGCGCGCTGGTCGGGCGGGGAGTCGAGCTGGTGTCGACCGGGGGCACCGCGCGGGCGCTGCGCGAGGCGGGGCTCCCGGTGCGCGACGTCGCCGACCTGACCGGCTTTCCCGAGATGATGGACGGCCGGGTCAAGACGCTGCACCCGGCGGTGCATGGCGGGCTGCTCGCGAAGCGCGACGACCCGGCGCACGCCGCCGCGATGACCGCGCACGGGATCGGCGCGATCGACCTGTTGGTTGTCAACCTCTACCCGTTCGAGGCGACCGTTGCCCGGGGCGCCGCGCGCGACGAGGTGATCGAGAACATCGACATCGGCGGCCCGGCGATGGTCCGCTCGGCGGCGAAGAACCACGCGCATGTGGCGATCGTCACCGATCCGGCCGACTATCCGCTGGTCGCGGGCGGCGTGACGACGCTGGCGGACCGTCGTCGGTTCGCGGCCAAGGCCTATGCCGCCACCGCTGCCTATGACGCGGCGATCGCGTCGTGGTTCGCCTTCGCCGATCAGGGCGAGCGATTCCCGGCGACGCTGCCGCTGGTGCTCGAAGCGCCCGTGCCGCTGCGCTATGGCGAGAACCCGCACCAGGCCGCCGCCTTTTACCGCCCGCGCGGACCCGCGACGACGGGCGTCGGCCAGGCACGGCAGGTGCAAGGCAAGGAACTGTCCTACAACAACTACAACGACGCCGACGCGGCGCTGGAACTGATCGCGGAGTTTCGCGAGGCGGCTGCCACGGCCGTGATCGTCAAGCATGCCAACCCGTGCGGCGTCGCCTCCGGCGCGACGCTGGCGGAGGCCTATGCGGCGGCGTTCGCGTGCGACCAAGTGTCCGCGTTCGGTGGCATCATCGCAGTCAACCGACCGTTGGACGAGGCGACCGCGCGCGCGATCACCGGCATCTTCACCGAGGTGGTGATCGCGCCGGACGCGGACGCGGCGGCGCTCCAGCTGTTCGCGGGCAAGAAGAACCTGCGGCTGCTGCTGACCGGCGCGTTGCCCGATCCGGCGCGCGGCGGGCTCCAGGCCAAGTCGATCATGGGCGGCTGGCTGGTGCAGTCGCGCGACAACGGCCGCCTGGGCGATCTGGACGTGGTGACGAAGCGCGCGCCGACCGATCGGGAGCTGGCCGATTGTCGCTTCGCCTGGACGGTGGCCAAGCACGTCAAGTCGAATGCGATCGTCTATGCGCGCGACGGTGCCACCGCCGGGATCGGCGCGGGGCAGATGAACCGGCGCGACTCGGCGCGGATCGCGGCCAGCAAGGCGCGCGAGGCGGCGGAGGCGAACGGCTGGGGCGAGCCCCGTACGATCGGCTCGGCGGTGGCGTCCGACGCGTTCTTCCCCTTCGCCGACGGGCTGCTCGCGGCGGCGGAAGCGGGCGCGACGGCGGTGATCCAGCCGGGCGGCTCGGTCCGCGACGCCGAGGTGATCGCGGCGGCGGACGCGGCGGGGCTGGCGATGGTGTTCACGGGAATGCGGCATTTTCGGCACTGAGCGAGGCGAAGGCGCGGCCACGTCCGCGCCGGCGCGCTAAGCGCGTCGCCCGCTCCGGCCGGCGGGTTGACGGCGCGAGCCGGCAAGCCCGTTCGACGTCACGTCGGCGGCTTTGCCGTCGACGATCCCGCTAGAGCGGGATGACGTGACGCTGAATCTGACAGGGCTTCGCAAGCGGCGAGAAGTCTGATTCAAGATGCAGGCT
>NZ_CAHJWX010000294.1 GCF_903643065.1 Sphingomonas bacterium
GGCGCGGCGCGGACGCTGGTCGAACAGGGGCTGGCGGTGTGGAGCGAGGATGGCGAGCGCCGCCCGGTGCTGATCGTGCGCGGGCAGGGGCGGCTGCTCGACGCCGCCGCCGCCGCCGATCTGGATCGCGTGCGCGACCTGCTCGACGATCTGGAGGGCAAGGGCGAGATCGCCGCGTTACTCGACTCAGCCGCCGCCGGCGACGCCACGCGCATCTTCATCGGCGCGGAGAACAAGCTGTTCGCGCTGTCCGGCTCCTCCGTCATCGCGCGGCCGTTCCACGGGCCGGGCGGGCGCGTGGTGGGGGTGGTGGGGGTGATCGGGCCGACGCGGTTGAACTATGCGCGGGTTGTGCCCATGGTGGATTTCACGGCCGCGACGCTGGCCCGCCTGATCAGCTGAATACAGGGAATGGCATGACCGACGAGACGACCACCGAGGCGCCGGCGCCCGCCGACGACCTGCGCGCCGAGACGGCGGCGGCCGCGCCCGAGCTGGCCGAGCATGATCGCACCGCCGAGCTGGAGGCGCAGCTCGCCGAGGCCCGGCAGCAGGCGCTGTACGCGCGCGCCGAGGCGGAGAACGTCCGTCGCCGCGCCGAGAAGGAGGCCGCCGACACGCGCGCCTATGCGGTGACCAGCTTCGCGCGCGATGTGCTGGGCGTGGCGGACAATCTGGGGCGCGGGCTCGCGGCGATGCCCGCTGACGCGCACGACGATCCGCGCTTCAAGGGCCTGCTGACGGGCCTGGCCGCGACGGGCCGCGAGCTCGACAAGGTGCTGGAGCGGCACGGCATCACGAAAATCGCCGCGCTGGGCGAGATGCTCGATCCCAACCGGCACCAGGCGATGCTGGAGCTGCCCAGCGACGAGCCGCCGGGCACGGTCGTCCAGGAGATGCAGGCCGGCTATCTGATCAAGGATCGCCTGCTCCGCCCCGCGCTGGTGGGGGTGGCCAAGGCGGCGGAATAGCGGCCGGCACGATCCTCGCGGACGCCGATGAGCACGGCCCCGATCGCCATCGCGCGCCTGCGCATCAGCCTCGACGGGATCGAGCCCGAGATCTGGCGCACGGTGGAGATACCCGTCACCAGCAGCCTCAAGCTGCTGCATGACGTGATCCAGGCGGCGATGGGCTGGCAGGACGATCATCTCTGGCGGTTCGACGCGGGCGACCGCCGCTATGGCATGCCCGATCCCGGGTGGCCGGACCGCACGCTCATCGCCGCCAGCAAGGTGACGCTCGGCGCCCTCGTGGAGCGCGGAGTCCGCCAGTTCACCTATACCTACGACCTGGGCGACGACTGGCGGCACACGGTCGCCGTCGAGGCGGTCGCGCCCGCCGCTGCCGCTACCCGCTATCCTCGGCTGGTCGCCGGCGCCCGGCGCTGCCCGCCCGAGGACGTCGGCGGCTTGCCCGGCTTCGCGCTGTTCCTCGACGCGGTGGCTGACCCGACCCACGAGGACCACGAGCAGCTATCTGAGTGGCATGGCGGCCCCTTCGACCCCGAGGACATGGACGAGCCCGCGCTCCAGCGCGCGATCGCGACGATCGCCCGCCAGTGCGTCGGGTAGCAGAGCTGCGTCCGCCTCCGACCGGAGCGGCCTTAGGCCATCCTCACCGAGTCAGCGGCGCCCGACGAGATCGACTCAAGGGGGATCATCGATAGTTGAAGCTGACGCTGATCCGCTCGCCGCCGCCGGTGCCGGCGGGGACTTCGTGGCGGAGCCAGCTTTCCCAGAGCAGGATCGTGCCGGGGGCGGGGCGGAGCTCGATGAAGGTCCGTGCGCCCTCGGGCGCGTCGGGCAGGCGGGGCGGGGCGGCCATCATCATCGGCAGGCGTGGGTCCTCCAGCTTGAGGCCGCGCGCGCCGGCGGGGAGCGCGACGTAGAGCGTGCCGGACACGATGCTGTGCGGGTGGAGGTGCGCGGCATGGGCGCCGCCGGGCCTGAGCAGATTGACCCAGAGGCTGTCGAGCTTGAGCCGGCGACCGGCGAGGTCGAACGCGCAGGCCCTGGCGAAGGCGGCGACGTGACGGTCGAGGTGGCGCCGCAGCGCGGCAAAGGCGGGATCGCGGACGGGCAGGTCGTTCAGCGACGCATAGGAGGTGTAGCCGCGATAGCCGTTCGCGCGCGACCAGCGGCGGCCGGCGGCGTCGTCGGCGGCGAGCGCGCGGACGGAGCGGTCCAGCTCGGCCAGCAACGCCGCGTCGTCGAGCGTGCCCTCATAGACGGGCGTGGCGAAGAGCTGGCGGACGGGCATGACGTGGAGCTACCCGCCGTCCTCTCCCTCGTCACCCTGAACTTGTTTGAGGGTCCATGCGCGACGACAGGTCTTGAGCCTCACGTTCCTGATCGGAGCAATCCGCGTGGATGCTGAAACAAGTTCAGCATGACGGTGGCTATGCGATCCATGCGCGACGATGGATCGCGAGCGTCACGCTTCTGATCGGAGCAATCCGCGTGGATGCTGAAACGAGTTCAGCATGACGGTGGGGGCGATGGCTAGGCCAGCTCGGCCTTGAGCCGGTCGGCCAGGTCCGTGCGCTCCCAGGTGAAATGCTCGCCGTCGGGGGTGCGGCCGAAATGGCCGTAGGCGGCGGTGGGGGCGTAGATCGGCTTGTTGAGCCCCAGATGGGTGCGGATGCCCTTGGGCGTCAGGCGGACCAGCTTGGGCAGCACCGCCTCGATGCGGGCTTCCTCGACGGTGCCGGTGCCGTGCGTGTCGACATACAGGCTCAGCGGCTCGGCGACGCCGATCGCGTAGGAGAGCTGGATGGTGCAGCGCCGGGCGAGGCCGGCGGCGACGATGTTCTTGGCCATGTAGCGCGCGATATAGGCGGCGGAGCGATCGACCTTGGTCGGATCCTTGCCGGAGAAGGCGCCGCCGCCGTGCGGCGAAGCGCCGCCATAGGTGTCGACGATGATCTTGCGCCCGGTCAGCCCGCAATCGCCGTCGGGGCCGCCGATCTCGAAACGGCCGGTGGGGTTGACGTAGATCGCGGTCTCGTCGGTGATGAAGCCGTCCGGGAGAACGTCGCGGAACACGCCGGTGACATAGTCGCGCAGCTCGCCATACTTGGCCGCGTCCGAGCCCTCGCCGCCATCGTCGAAATAGCCGGGCGCGTGCTGGGTGGAGACGACCAGCGCGGTGGCGCGGACCGGCTTGCCGTTTTCATATTGCAGCGTGACCTGGCTCTTGGCGTCGGGCTCCAGGAAGCCGACGGTGCCGGCGTGGCGGTCGGCGGCCATGCGCTCCAGGATGCGGTGCGAGTAATAGAGCGTGGCGGGAAGGTGATCGGGCGTCTCGTCGGTGGCGTAGCCGAACATGATGCCCTGATCGCCCGCACCCTCGTCCTTGTTACCGCCCTCATCAACGCCCTGCGCGATGTGGGCGGATTGGGCGTGGAGATTGTTCTCGAACGTGGCGGTGCGCCAGTGGAAGCCGTCCTGCTCGTAGCCGATGCGCTTCACCGCCGCGCGCGCGGCCGCCTCGATCCGGGCGCGGCCTTCGTCGGTCAGTTCGCCGTCGGCGGCGATGATCGCGCGGTCTTTGGAGCGGACCTCGCCCGACAGGATGATCTTCTGCGTCGTCACCATTGTCTCGCAGGCGACGCGCGCCTCCGGGTCGCTGGCCAGGAACAGGTCGACGACGGCGTCGCTGATCTGGTCGGCGACCTTGTCGGGATGGCCCTCGGAGACGGACTCGGACGTGAACAGGAAGGAGGCGCGCATGCTGGTCCCGCTGATATAAGGAAAGCTTTATATGTCAGCCTAGCGGCGGCGGCGGCGCAAGGCAATCGCCCCCGCC